>JAEZHL010000294.1 GCA_023416575.1 Pseudomonadota bacterium | reverse complement strand
AGCAGAGCAGGATTCCGACCAGGCCGACATAGACGGCGACGGTGAAGTCCATTCCCAGGAAGCGTGAAGCAATGATGCCGGTCGCGTAGATCTGCGCCGTCACGTAGGTGAACGAGCAGCAGACGAGAACGATGACGGCCAGAAGGCGAGTGAAGTTGCCGCCATACCGCTCCGAGAAGAAGTCGGGAACGGTGAAGGCGCCGAACTTGCGGAGGAATGGCGCGATCAGAATGGCGACGAGCACGTAGCCGCCCGTCCAGCCCAGCACGAAGGCAAGGCCGTCATATCCGAGCAGGAACAGTGTTCCGGCCATGCCGACGAAGGATGCGCCCGACATCCAGTCGGCGCCGGTCGCCATGCCGTTGTACATGGCGGGCACGCGCCGTCCGGCGACGTAGTATTCGCCGACCTCGGCCGTGCGGGAAAGCACGCCGATGACGGCGTAAACGGCGATCGTCAGGAAGACGAAGCCGTAGCCGATCCAACGGTTCGGTACCCCGAGCTGCTCCAGAATGGCGAGCAGGATGACGAAGCCGAAGAAGCCGCCGGTGTACAATCCATAAATCTTGCCGAGATTGGAGATGAAATCTCCTTTCGCGGCCTGAGCTTGTTGTGCCATGGGTCGCGTCTCCTCACTCGTCCTCGGCCACACCTTCTTCGCGATCGATCTTGTCCTGCGCCGAAGCGAAGTAGAACAGCATCGCGACGAAGATGATGAGCGATCCCTGGGCCGCCATGTAGAAGCCCACCGGGAAGTAAAGGATCTGGATGTTGTTCAGCTGATTCACGAAAAAGTGGATCACGAAGCCGAAGAACACCCAAAGCGCGAACATGGTCCACATCAAGGTACTGGTCCTTCGCCAGTACCTGTCTTCACCCTGTTCCATCGGTCGTCTCTCCCAAATGATCTGCGTTTCGGCGCAGGTCCGTCGATGTAGGGAAGAGCTGTGCTACGCCGGATTGAGTCAGAATCTCCCCATGGAGATGACGCTAAGGAAATGGCAATCCCCGTGGAACCCTGACTTTCGGCGGATCTGACGCACAATGCGGCAGTTGGATGATAATCGGCTGACATAGCAGCGCCGGGTTGGGCTAAAGTCGCCAACCAGGCAGGAACAGCCGATTGCAGGTTCGCCCATGGTCAATACGAGCTATGCAACGCCCCTCATGGCGCTGCCCGCTGTCGTTCTCGACCTGGAGACGACGGGGCTGGACGTCCGTACCGCCAGGGTGGTGCAGATCGGCGCGGTGCGCATCGCCGATGGCAAGATCGTCGAGCAGGAACCGATCGACTGGCTGGTCAACCCAGGTATTCCGATCCCGCCGGAAACCACCGCCATCCATGGCATCGCCGACTTGATGGTCAAGGATGCGCCACGTTTCGCAGAGTTCGTGCCCCAGCTCGAAGCGTTCGTGGGCGATGCCATCGTCATCGGGCATACCATCGCCTATGACCTCGGAGTCATCCGGCGCGAATACGAGCTTGCCGGCCGGCCTTGGCGGCAACCGCGTTCGCTCTGCACCCGCGTGCTGGGCCGGCTCGCAGTGCCGACGCTAGCTCACCACGATCTCGACCTGCTGTGCCGGTGGCTCGACGTGCCAATGACAGACCGCCACACGGCTGTCGGCGATGCGCTGACGACGGCCAGGATCTTCCTGAAGCTCATCCCATTGTTGCGCGAGCGAAATATCCGCACGCTGGCTGAGGCCGAGGCGGCAGGACGCGCGCTGGCGGACGCGGAGGCCCGAGCTGTGGGTGGGTTATCCCCTCCGGCCCAGGCCGCGTCCCGGCCCGAAGTGCCGCCCGTGGCCCGGATCGACAGCTTTCCGTACTCCCATCGCGTACGCGACGTGATGAGCACGCCGCCTGTCTTTGCCGATCCTGAGACCAGCGTCGGGGAAGCAATCCGGCTGCTGCTGAGGAAAAACATCAGTTCCGTTTACGTACGCGACAGAACAGGCGAGCTCGGCATCGCGACCGAGCGTGACATGCTGCGCGCCGTCGACGGGCATGGTGATGCTGGCCGCGCAATGCCCCTGGCTGCCATCATGAGCCGGCCGCTGCAGACGGTGCCGGAGGATGCGTTCCTCTATCGTGCTATCGGCAGGATAGGCCGCCTGGGATTCCGCCACCTCGGCGTGCACGATGCCAAGGGAGACATCGTCGGCGCGCTGACCACGCGAAATCTGCTCCGCCACCGCGCAGCCGCGGCGACCATGCTCGGCGACGAGGTCGACAGCGCCGAATCCGTTGCGGCGCTCGGTGCAGCCTGGGCCAAGGTTCCGCTCATGGCGCGCAGCCTCGCTGCCGAGGAGGTCGACCCGCGCACCATCTCAGCGGTCATCAGCGCCGAGATCCGGGCGATTACGGGCCGGGCAGCGCAGTTTGCCGAGGCCTCGATGGCGGCCGAGGGGCAAGGGACGCCGCCGTGCGCCTATGCCGTCCTGGTGCTTGGTTCGGCGGGGCGCGGCGAGAGCCTGCTGGCAGCGGACCAGGACAACGCAATCGTCTACGCGAAGGGCGCCGAGGGCGGGCCGGAGGATGCGTGGTTCGAGGCGCTCGGGGTTAAGATGTGCCAAACCCTGCATGAGGTTGGGGTGCCCTTGTGCAAGGGCGGTGTGATGGCGAAGAACCGCGCTTGGCGCATGAGCTTAGCGGACTGGCGCGCGACCATCGATGGCTGGGTCCGCCGGCAGCGCCCGGAGGACCTGCTCAATACGGATATCTTCTATGACGGCGTGACCGCCCACGGCGACGCCTCGCTCGGGGAGGCGGTCTGGAACTACGCCTACGATCGCGGCCAGCGGGCGCCGGATTTCCTCAAGCTGCTGACGGACGTGGCGCGTCGCCATACGCCCGCGTTCACCGTGTTCGGCAACATCCGGGTCGATGAGAAGGGCCGAATCGACCTCAAGCGGGCGGGCCTGATGCCGATCTTCACCGGCACGCGCGTGCTCTCGATCCGCCATGGCGTGCGGGCCCGGTCCACTCCCGAGCGACTGCAAGGCGTGGCAAGGCTCGGGATCGGCTCGAAGCAGGAGATCGCGGAGATCATCGCGGCGCACCGCACCATCTTGGGCACAATGCTGGATCAGCAACTCGTGGATGCGGAAGAGGGCGCACCTCTAACGCCGCGCGTCAACCCGGATCGATTCGGCAAGCCCCGGAAGCGCGAGTTGGCGAGAGCCCTGAAGAAGGTCGACGCCATCATCGACCTCGTCGGCGAAGGGCTCATCTGACGGAGCTGGCGCCTGGCAAATGCCCGCAATTGCGCCATTGTTCCTGGACAATACTCCGTCGGCGGAGTTGCTACCTTGGTAGTGGTTTAGGGGGGAGAGATGGGCAGGGCGCTTTGGGCGTGCGCGGCAATACTGGTGCTGGGCGCTGGGGCCGTGGAGGCTGCATCCGCTCCGGAAATCGGCACCACCGTCGCAGTGAAGAACCAGGTGATGGTCGCGTCGGAAGCGGCGGAGCGGCGTCGGCTCGTCAAAGGCGGCAAGGTGCACCAGGAAGAGGTGCTCGAGACTGCCAAGGCGGCGCAGGCTGAAATCCGGCTGCTCGACGACACCAAGCTCGCCGTCGGACCGAATGCCCGGCTGGTGCTCGATAAGTTCGTCTACGACCCGAGCGCCACACCCGGCGCCATTGCCGTCAACCTCTCCAAAGGCGCGTTCCGGTTCATCTCCGGCAAGAGCCCCAGCTCGGCCTACGAGATCCGCACGCCCACGGCATCATTGTCGGTACGGGGGACGGTGTTCGACGTCTACGTGAAGGACAATGGTGAGACCGCGGTGCTGCTGCATGAGGGCGCGGTCGATGTCTGCTCTCAGAGCGCCGCGGCCTGCCGCAGGCACGATATCGTCGGCCGGTTCGTTCATATCGGTCTGCAGGGATTGGTGTCGCTGCCGTTGCGTTGGGATGGCTCCTTCATGAGCGGTTTGACCCTGGCGTCCGCCTTCCCGTTCGTTGGCCGCCGGCTCGCGATCGATCCGCTGCGGCGACTCCGGCACGCCGAGCTGATCGACCCGGCAAGCCGCGCGACCCGCGCGGTCACTAAGCCCGTCAAAACTCTGACCAGGGTGCCACGCGATGTGCGGCGGGCACTTCCCGTGCGCCCGCCGTTCTGATCATCGCGCCTTGGTCTGCACTCAGCCGCGCGTGGCGAAGCTCGCTTCCTTGGCCTTGAGAATCGCTACGACAACGGAATTGACCGGCGTCGCGATGCCGACCTTCGCCCCTTCGCGCGGAATGGCGCCGTTGATGTTGTCGATCTCGGCGGGCCGGCCGGCGAGATGATCCAGCAGCATCGACGGACGCGCGTTGGGGATTTTCTGGCCGAATGCCCGCACGTAGGCGACCGGATCCTCAAAGTCGAGCTTGATGCCCTTGGCGCGAGCGACGTGGAATGCCTCGGTCGCGCACGCGGTCGCGATGCTCCATGCGCTCGGGTTCGCTTGCACCTCGCCGATAGACAGACCAGTCAGCGCGCAGGGGCCCGAGTAGGTGCAATTGCAGATGAGCTTCTCCCAGACCATCTTGTGGATGTCATCGAAGGTCAGCACCTTGAAGCCGCCCGCGCGCCAGGCTTCCGCGACGGCCTCGAGCCGTGGGGTGAGGCCGCCGTCCATCTCGCCGAGCCTCAGGAACTCCATGCCGTTGTGATGCGCGTGGCCCGGGCCCCGCATCGATGCGCCGAAGCCACCGACGACGCCCATCATGATGCGTTTGGAGCCGACGATCTCGGCCACCCGGTCGGCGCTGCCGAGGCCGTTCTGAATGGTCAGGATCGGTGCGTCGGGCTTCGCGATCTGAAGCGCGGCGCGGGCTGCATCGGCTGCGCCCTGGTCCTTCGTCGCGATGATGACGAGATCCGCATCACCCCCCACGTCGGCCGGGTCCATGGTGGCGCTGATCCTGACCGTGCGGTCGCCGGATGCGCCTTCGACCCGGAGCCCCTTCGCGCGAATGGCCTCGATGTGATCCTTCCAGACATCGACCGCCCACACGTCGTGGCCGCCGCTGGCGAGCAGCGCTGCGTAGACGGAGCCCATGGCGCCGACACCGATGATCGCGATTTTCATGCCTGTTTCCTCTGACTTCCGCAGCCTTGCTTGAAGCGGTGCAGCGCCAACTGCCCGTCTTTATCTCCATCCCGGCTGGCGCCCGCTTGGCGGCCGGGAGTGCCCGCCTCCAGCTTCTCCGCCGACGGTTGGCTGGTGCCGGACCTCGGTGTGATCTGCTTGGGACGCGCTAATGAGAGAGAGCCGACGAGCGGCGAAACGTCAACTCTGCGGCCGACGTCCTCAGAGAAAATCAGTCGGTACGCCCTGGAACGAGCCCGGAGCCGGTGCTGGGAACGTTGCCCTGGAGAACATGATAAGGAGAGCCTGGCACCGGGCGGACATCTCCCCCGTGCCCTGCGGCTCTCCTCTCACTGTCTTGCGTTCTCTGAAGCCGGCAACGAGCCGCCGTCAGGCTCCTTGCGGCCGCACGGCGAGGATGTCGGTCGGCAGCATCGCAATGAGGCGCTCGGCAACGCTTCCAAGGAAAGCGCGACGCAGGCCCGTACGGCCGTGGGTTCCGACCACGACGAGGTCGGTCGCGTGCTCCGTCACGTACTGCTGAAGGACATTCAGCGGTGTGCCCTGCCTGACCTCCAGCTGGATATCGGGCCCGGTCTCGCCTGCTTCGCCGATGCGCGACAGAACTGCGTCAACGAACCCGGTCAGCTCCTGGCGCTGCCGGTCGAGCGCGTCCAAGCTGCCCTGCGTCCCTGTCAGGATCCCCGGGAGGGAGCCTTCGATTGCATTGACGAGGGTGAATTTGGCGCCCGGAAACGCCGTGAATGCGAACTCCAGCGCATCGGCCGCGGGGGCTGAGAAATCGACCGCAACGACGAGGTTCTGATAGGGTGCGACCGGCTTCGACTTAACGATCAGCACCGGCCTGCCGCCGAACCGGAGCACGCGCTCCATGGTCGAGCCGCGCCACTCGTCACCGATCATCAATTTGCGGTGGGCACCACAGACGACGAGATCTGCGTCTGTCTCGGCGGCCGTCTCGTTGATGATGTCGTAAACGCTGCCAGCCTCCAAACGGACCTCGACGGAGGTATCGCCGCGCGCGGCGCTCTCGGCGACTTGCTTCAGGATCTTCTGTTGATCGAGACCGCCCTTGACTGCGATCTCCGCATCGAGCTCCCCGAGAGCCATGGCCTGGGCGACAGTTTCCTCGAGCGATTTTTGTGCTTGCGACTTGAGCGTGTCCGTGCGTTCAGGATTCAACTCGTCCGGAATGACGTGAAGCACCGTCAGTCGCGCATTGTCCTCCCGCGCGAGCATGACGGCCCGGTTGAATGCCTTGTCCGAATGGGTCGACAGATCCGTTGCTACGAGCAGGCGCTGCAGTCGGTGAGCTTGGGGCATCGCGTGCTGATCTCCTGACATTCTCGGAACGTGCCGGGAAAAAGACCTAGCCGCCTTTCCGGGTTCCAAAGAATGACTTCGATCAATACGAGCGCGGCATTCCGAGCACGTGCTGGCCGATATAGGCGAGGATCAGGTTGGTCGAGATCGGAGCCGTTTGATAAAGCCGCGTCTCCCGCCATTTCCGCTCGATGCCGTACTCGCGCGCGAAGGCAAAGCCGCCGAAGGTCTGCATGCAGGTTTCACCGGCGTGCCAGGCAGCTTCCGAGGCGAGCATCTTGCCCATGTTGGCTTCCGCCCCGCAGTCGCGCTCAGCCGCGAACAGGGCGGCAGCCTTGGCGACCATCAACTCTGCCGCTGCGGTTTCCGCATGCGCGCGAGCAATCGGGAATTGAATGCCCTGGTTCTGGCCGATGGGGCGCCCGAACACGACGCGCTCGCGCGCATAGTCCGTTGCGCGGCGAATGAAAAAGCGCGCATCGCCCAGGCACTCCGACGCGATCAGGATGCGTTCGGCGTTCATGCTGTCGACGATATAGCGGAAGCCCTTGCCTTCTTCTCCGATCAGGTTCTCCGCCGGCACCTCGAGGCCGTCGATGAAGACCTCACAGGTGTTGTGGTTGATCATCGCGTCGATCTTCTTGAGCTCGAGGCCGCGCCCCTTGGCCTCTCGCAGGTCGACGATGAAGACGGACAGACCTTCAGAGCGCTTTTTGACCTGATCGAGCGGGGTCGTCCGGGCCAGCAGCAGCATGAGATCGGACTGCATCGCCCGGCTGGTCCATACCTTCTGGCCGGTGATCACGTAGCGGTCGCCCCGCTTTTCGGCGCGCGTCTTGAGCTGGGTCGTGTCGCTGCCCGTCGTCGGCTCGGTGACGCCGAATGCCTGCAGGCGCAACGCACCCGATGCTATGCCGGGCAGGTATTTCTGCTTCTGTGCCTCCGAGCCGTGCCTGAGCACGGTGCCCATGGTGTACATCTGGGCATGGCAGGCGGCAGCGTTGCAGCCTTGCTCGTGAATGGTCTCGAGCACGGCACAGGCGGCGCTCAGCGGCAAGCCGGCGCCGCCGTATTCCTCCGGAATGAGCGCCGCGAGGTAGCCCGCCGCGGTCAGCGCATCGACGAACTCGGTCGGGAAGGCCGCCTCGTGATCAAGCCTGACCCAGTAGTCGTTGGGAAAGTCCTCGCAGACCCGGCGGACGCCTTCGCGGATTTCCTGCCAATCAGGGTCGACGGGGATTGTCACGATGGATGCTGCGGGGTCTGTCATTTCCTCAACCTGCTGCTCGGGTTCGGACGCTACCTTCCGCTGATCCCGGATGGGCGGCCGGCCTTGTTTTCATTGTTCAGGATGGCGTTTGCTTGATCAACGGCCCTTGAAATCGGGTTTGCGCTTCTCGTTGAAGGCGCGGATGCCCTCGATGCGGTCTTCCGTGCCGACGGTCCGGTTGTAAGCCTCGATCTCGAAGCTGTAGCCGTTGGCACGGTCGAGATCCTGGGATTTGTCCATGGAGCGCTTCGCCTGCCGGACGGCGACCGGGGCATTGGCCGCAATCCTGGTCGCGATGGCGATCGCTTCGGCCATCAGATTTTCGCCAGGGATGATCTTGTTCACGAGGCCCCAGGCAAGAGCTTCCTCGGCCGAGAACGGGGTGGCGGCGAGGATCAGCTCCTTGGCCCGTCGAACGCCAAGCGCGCGCGGCAGGTTCTGGGTCCCCATGGCGCCGGGGATGATCCCCAACGCCACTTCCGTCTGTGCGAAACGGGCGTGGGGCGCGGCATAGATGAAGTCGCAGGCCAGCGCCAGCTCGCAGCCGCCGGCAAATGCCGCTCCGTTCACCGCGGCGATGACGGGCACGGGGCATTCCATAATGGCGCGAATGGCCTGCTCGATGATCGCGTGCTGGCGTCGCCAAGCGTCATCGGTCATGCCGTTGCGCTCCTTGAGGTCGGCGCCGGCGCAAAAGCCCCGATCGCCCGCGCCGGTCAGGATGAGGCAGCGCGCTTCGCCGGGGTCGACGTAATAGGAAGCGAAACAGTCGCGCAGATCAGTCATCATCTGCGTATTCATCGCATTGAGGGCCTGCGGCCGATTCATGGTGATGACAGTCACGCCGGGACCCGGCTCGGTGCGGCGCAGAGTCTCGAAATCTGGGCGCATTGGGCATTTCCAGTGCGGTTGGCTCTCGATCCTAAGTACGGGAAAGGAGGCCATCGGGCTACCCGCCCATTCCGCATTCAGGCCTTGACGAAAAACAGTCGAATCGCAGGTGTTCGAAAGGTGAAAAAGTCACCCTGCAAAAAATTACTCGCTAAGACAATTTTACACTTGCAAGGGGGGGGGTTAGGCCTCATATCGGGGGCCTCCGTTCGTCCCCCTGCCCCAAAGCTCAAGGAGTCTCCTGAAGCCCCAAGGTAAGGAGCGGGCGGGTCACATCTGTCTACTGGTTGGGGAGGGTCGCATGGCCTACGACGACACCCTCTTCCAATTGGGGATGGACTTGACTCGTTCAAGCACCGCCCAAAAGGAAGACTTTGGAAGTGCGCCTAGCGCGCGTATCGACGAGCAAGTGCGCGAGACGCACGAGGACAGGAAGGACTTTTTCATAGAACGCGATGGCGTTCGCTTCGCGGGTAGCCATCTCATCATCGACCTCTTCGGAGCGAAGAGGCTCGACGATTTGAAGCACATCGAGCGGACGCTGAAGCGTTGCGTGGAAGTCGCTGGGGCAACCCTCCTGCACATCCATCTGCATCACTTCACGCCAAATGGTGGTGTGTCGGGCGTGGCCGTCCTTTCGGAGAGCCACATCAGCATTCACAGCTGGCCCGAGGCCGACTATGCGGCGCTCGACGTGTTCATGTGCGGCGAGGCGAAGCCTCACCTCGCGATCGACATTTTGCGGCATGCCTTCGAGGCCCGCGAAGTGGTCGTGAAGGAGCACCGCAGGGGCGAGGAGCTGTCGGAGATGAGCTGGAACGCAGCTTCGGACCGTCAAGCTCCCGATCGCCAGGACAAGGTTCGGCGGGCGGCGTAAGCCACCCCGGGCAATGGGACTGAGAGGCGCGCAGCGGACAAAACTCCCTGCGCGCCTCGACTCTTCTCAAATAGATTTACGCTAAAGTCCGTCCTCTCCTTGCAGGCGAGGGCGCTGTGCTCGTACACGCGATCTATCCAATCATCAAAGTCGAAGCCGCTCATTGGGCGGCCACCACTGGGTTGCAAGGAGACTGCCGCCGTGAAGCGCTGGATCGAGGAGACGTTTCACCCGCACTGGCGTGTCCGCATGGAAGCGGACAAGATCCTTCACGAGGTGCAGACCGAGCACCAGCATCTCGTCATCTTCGAGAATGCGACCTGGGGCACGGTGCTGATCCTGGACGGCATCTTCCAGCTCACTACGCTCGACGAGTTCGTCTATCACGAGATGATGGCGCACGTGCCGCTGATGGCGCTGAATTCGCCGAAGCGAGTGCTCGTCGTCGGCGGCGGCGACGGCGGTGTCCTCAGGGAAGTGCTGAAGCATCCGTCAGTTGAAAAGGCGACACTGTGCGAAATCGATCGCAGCGTGATCGATCTGTCGCTCAAGTATTACCCGCAGATTGCCGATGGCGCTTTCGACGATAAGCGAGCTGATATCGTCATCGCTGATGGCTTGAAGTATGTCGCTGAGACGACCGAGAAGTTCGACGCCATCATCGTCGACAGCTCGGAGCCGGTTGGACCGTCGGCCGTGCTGCACACGCCCGAGTTCTTCGCCGACTGCAAGCGCGCGCTGAAGCCCCGCGGGATCCTCGTGACGCAGAACGGCCTGCCGTTCCTGTTCCCCGATCAGATCGCCAGCACGACGCGTATCTTCGCCGGCCTGTTCCAGCGGTGCGCGCCCTACATGTGCACGCAGCCTTGCTATTTCGGCGGGCCGTTTGCTCTGAACTGGGCCTCCGACGATGCATCGCATCTTGAGATCACGGAGCGGAAACTGGTCCGCCGCCAGCAGCAGCGCGAGATCGAGACCCGCTACTGGACCCCACGCGGTCATCTCGCCGCCTTCGCCCTGCCGGGTTATGTCGAGCAGGTCGTGCAGGAGGTGATCGAAGGCCCGGCGGCCGTTCGGTCCGGTGCGAAGCAGCCGAAAGTCAAGGTGAAGTCGAAGCTCAAGGCGAAGGTCAAAGTAAAGACCAAAGCCAAGCCGGCGAAAAAGGCGCGTTAAGGCTTAATCCCGATCCGGGAGAAGCGCCGCGATTCCGAGATGGCCGCTCAGGCGGCCATCCATTTACTTTCCAGAAAATTTCGACATTACCGGCGGCGCAGCGCGCAGCGCGCAGCGCGCAACGGGCGGGCTCGCGCGACCTTGCGCGCGTGTGCTGCAGGGCATCGTTGCGTGTCCTGGGGATTGAGCGCGCCATTTTACCGGGCAAGCGCCATGCGGCGAGGCGAGGGGCCTACGACCGGGTAGGCTGCAACCCCCTCCTGCGGTGAACCGGCTCGCTGATCAGGCGTCGACGCTGGCGGAGAGCGCGTTCTCCTGGATGAACTCGCGGCGCGGCTCGACCACATCGCCCATCAGCTTTGAGAAGATCTCATCGGCCTCGCTGAGGTCGCCGAGCTTCACCTGCAGCAGCGTACGGCTGTCGCGGTCGAGCGTCGTTTCGGCAAGCTGGTCGGCGTTCATCTCGCCGAGACCTTTGTAGCGCTGCAGCGACAGGCCCTTGCGGCCAACGTCGAACACGGCCTTGAGCAGCGTCGTGGGTCCGAAAATCGCTGTCTCAGCCTCCTTGCGCTTGAGGACGCCCGGAAGACTGTAGATCTCGGCCAAGTGGCTTTGGCGCTCGTTCAGCCGGCGCGCATCGAGCGAGCCGAGGAAGGCGCGATCGAGCACGTGAACCTCCTTCACGCCGCGAACCTCACGGCTGAAGACGAGGCCTTCGTTGTCCGAGAAGCGCCCGACCCAGCCGCGCTCCGTCTCCTCGGCGATCCGGTCGAGGCGCTCGGCCACCGCTTCGGCTTTCGCCTGAGCCGCCACGCGGTCGTTCAAGAGTCCTGAATCCAGTGCGCCAGCGATCGCGGCCTGCTCGACGATCATGCGCGAATAACGGGAATGCAGGCCATCGAGCACGCGCTGCACCACGCGCGCTTGTACAACGATATCGCGGAGGTCAGGCCCGGCGCGGGTTTCGCCGCTTCCGAGCTGCAACAGGGCGTCCGTGAGACCGCTGTCGATCAGGTAGTCCTCGAGACTCGTCTGGTCCTTGAGATAGGCCTCAGAGCGCCCCTTGGTCACTTTGTAGAGCGGCGGCTGGGCGATGTAGAGGTGCCCCTTCTCGATCAGCTCCGGCATCTGACGGTAGAAGAACGTCAGCAGCAGCGTGCGGATATGCGCGCCGTCGACGTCGGCGTCGGTCATGATGATGATCTTGTGATAGCGGAGCTTCGAGATATCGAATCCGCCATCCTCGCCGCGCCCGATGCCCGTGCCGAGAGCGGTGATCAGGGTCCCGATCTCCTGGCTGGACAGCATCTTGTCCATGCGCGCCCGCTCGACGTTGAGGATCTTGCCGCGGATCGGCAGGACGGCCTGGAACTCGCGGTTGCGCGCCTGCTTGGCCGAGCCGCCGGCCGAGTCGCCCTCGACGATGAACATCTCGGTGTTGGCAGGATTGCGATCCTGGCACTCGGCGAGCTTGCCGGGCAGGTTCGCCATGTCGAGCGCACCCTTGCGGCGGGTGAGCTCGCGTGCCCTGCGCGCGGCCTCACGGGCGGCGGCAGCTTCCACCACCTTGGTGAGGATGGCCTTGCCTTCTTTGGGATGCTCCTCGAACCAGGCCGCGAGGATGTCGCCGATCGCGTTCTCCACGACGGGCTTCACCTCGGACGAGACGAGCTTGTCCTTGGTCTGGCTGGAAAATTTCGGATCGGGCACCTTCACGGAGAGGACGCAGGTGAGGCCCTCCCTGGAATCGTCGCCAGTGAGGTTGACCTTTTCCTTCTTCGCGACGCCGGTCTCGTCCGCGTACTTGTTGATGACGCGTGTCAGGGCGGCGCGGAATCCGGCGAGGTGGGTGCCGCCATCCCGCTGCGGGATGTTGTTCGTGAAGCAGAGCACGCTCTCGTGGTAGCTGTCGTTCCACCACAGGGCAGCTTCCACGCCGACACCGTCGCGGTCGGATTGGATCATGATCGGCGCTTCGATCAGCGGGTGCTTCGCGCGGTCCAGGTAGCGCACGAACTCGCCGAGACCGCCTTCGTACTGCAGGACCTCCTGCTTGCGGTCGGCATGGCGCTCGTCGATCAGAACGACGCGCACGCCCGAATTCAGGAACGCGAGCTCCCGCAGGCGGTGCTCCAGCGTCTCATAGTTGAACTCGGTGACGTTATGGAACGTCTCGAGGCTCGGCAGAAAGGTGACTTTGGTGCCGCGGCGGTCCCCGGCCTCACCGACGACCTTCAGCGGCTCCTCGGCGACGCCATGGCGGAAGCGGACCAGATGCTCCTTGCCCTCGCGCCAGATGGTGAGCTCGAGCCAGGCGGAAAGCGCGTTCACCACGGACACGCCGACGCCGTGCAGGCCGCCGGAAACCTTGTAGGGGTTCTCGTCCTCACCAGCGCCGAACTTACCGCCGGCGTGGAGCTGGGTCATGACGACCTCGGCGGCCGAGATGCCCTCCTCGGGGTGGATGCCGACTGGAATGCCGCGGCCGTTGTCGACAACGGTGCACGAGCCGTCCGCGTTCAGGATGACCTGGACCTCCGAGGCGAAGCCCGCCAGCGCTTCGTCGATGGCGTTGTCGACGACCTCATACACCATGTGGTGCAGGCCGGAGCCATCGTCGGTGTCGCCGATGTACATGCCAGGACGTTTGCGAACGGCGTCCAGACCGCGCAAAACCTTAATGTTTTCCGCGCCATAGTGTTCGGCGCCGTTTTGTTTCCTGGCCGGCTGAGCACTCATCGAGGAATAGTCCTGTGGGGGAACAGATAGGGTAGGATTGCTTATAGCACGGATCGGGCGAATTGAGGCCGGAATCGTGCCCATGAAATATGGGCATCGACAGAAAAAATTCAATGTTTTTCAATAATTTGAGCGGTCTGCGTCAGCGAGGCACACGGGTTTTGTGCGAACTAGGCCGAACCAACGACGCGGCCCTCCTCGACCTGCAGGAATCGGGCACTGTTTTCCAGTGCCGAGAAGGCGTGCCGGTCGGTCCCCGTCATCCAGGCCTGAGAGCCGATCCTGAGCAGCTCCTGGAACAGCGCGCCGCGCCGCGAGACATCCAGATGGGCGGCGATCTCATCGAGCAGCAGGATCGGCGCGGCCCCATCGCGGCGTTCTGCCAGCAACTCGGCGTGGGCGAGGACGAGGCCGATCAGCAAGGCTTTCTGCTCGCCTGTCGAACAGAACTGGGCGGCCATGGACTTCGGGCCGTGCTCGACCAGGACGTCGGTCCGGTGCGGGCCGACGAGGGCGCGACCGGCCGCCCGGTCCCGCTCGCGGCCGCTGCGCAGGGCAACCAGGTAAGCGTCTTCGACGTCCACTGCGGGTTGAGTTGCAAGCCGCTCCTCGAGCCAGCCCTCGAGGGCGATCCGTGACCAGGGGAAGGGGGATTGAGGATCGCGCATCCGGCGGGTGGCGATGGTGGCTTCCAGCGCCGCGGCAGCCTGGGCGCGCGCCGCAGCCGTCGCCACCCCGGTCTCGGCCATGATGAGCTCCAGCCCCACATAGCGCGCCTCGTCGAAGACGCCATCCTGCAGCAGGCGATTGCGCTGGCGCATTGCCCGCTCGAACTGACCGGCGCGGGTCCTGTATCCCGGGTCGAAGCACAGCGTCAGGCGATCGAGAAAGGCGCGGCGGTCGCTGGCGGGGCCGGTGAACAGGCCGTCCATGGCCGGCGTCAGCCAGACCATCTCCACCCAGTCCGCGAGCGCTCCCGAGCCCGACTGAGTGATCCCGTCGATACGGACCAGCCGCCCGGTCCGGGAGCCTTCGCCGTTGTCGTGTCCGGGCAGCCGTCCGGTGCCGATATCGGCGTTACCCCGCGGCGTGTGCACGTGGGCGGCCACAGCCCAGTCGCCCGATCCGCCGATACGTGCGAGCTGGGTGAAGGGCGCGCGGCGCAAACCCTGGCCGGGCGCCAGCAGGGAAACGGCCTCGAGCAGATTGGTTTTGCCGGCTCCGTTCGCGCCAAGGAGCACCACCGGATCGGCAGTGAGCGAGAGGTGAGCGGACGCGTAGTTGCGGTAGTTCGTGAGCGCCAGGCGTTCCACCCAGATGGATCGTCCAGGCGCCACCACCTGCTCCGGGGCCGCTGTCGCGTCGCGCGGCTTCGGTCCGCCGTTCAAAACTTGGGCTCCTTGTCAGCGGCCGGTCGTGGCCGCCGTTACACGCGCATCGGCATCAGCACGTAAAGCGCGCTCTCGTCGTCGCCGTCCCGCACGAGCGTCGGGGAGCCGGGATCGGCGAGTTTGAAGACTGCCGCGTCGCTTTCGAGCTGGCCCGCGATGTCGAGCAGATAGCGCGCGTTGAAGCCGATCTCCAGTGGGGCGGCGGTGTAGCTCACCCCGATCTCCTCGATGGCGCTGCCGCCCTCGGGGTTGTTGACGGAGAGGGTCAGCTTGTCCTCGGAGAGGTTGAGCTTGACCGCGCGGCCGCGCTCGCTGGCAATGGTCGACACCCGGTCGACGGCACTCTTGAACTGGCTGTTCGAGACCGTCAGCACCTTGTCGTTGTTTTGCGGAATGACGCGCGCGTAATCCGGGAAGGTCCCGTCGATGAGCTTCGACGTGACCGTCACGGTGCCGATCTCGAAGCGGACCTTGGTGCTGGACGCGCCGACGCGCACCTCGGTCTCGGAATCCTCGAGCAGACGATGCAACTCGTGCACCGTCTTGCGGGGAATGATGACGCCGGGCATGCCTTCGGCACCGGCGGGGCGGGGCAGCTCGATCTGGGCGAGACGGTGCCCGTCGGTCGCCACCGCCCGCAAGGTCGGCGCGGCATTGCCCGCCGGATGCAGGTAGATACCGTTCAGGTAGTACCGCGTCTCCTCGGTAGAAATCGCGAACCGCGTCTTGTCGAGCAGCTTTTTCAGGTCGCTCGCGGCAATCTTGAATTCATGCGTCATCTCGCCAGCTGCGAGATCCGGGAAGTCCTCGGCGGGCAGCGTCTGCAGCGCGAACCGGGCGTGGCCCGAGGTCAGCGTCAGGCGATCGCGCTCGGGGTCGCGGACCATCTCGACCTCGGCGCCGTCCGGCAGCTTGCGCACGATGTCGTGCAGCATATGGCCGGGGACCGTCGCTGCGCCCGGGGTCGAGATCTCGGCCGGTGCCTGCTCGATCACCTCGCGTTCCAGGTCGGTCGCCTTGAACTCGAGCTGTCCCCCCGAAGCCCGCAGCAGAACGTTCGACAGGATCGGAATCGTTGTGCGTCGCTCGACCACGCTGGTGACGTGTCCCAGCGCTCGCAAGAGCTCGCTTCTTTCGATCACTAGCCGCATGGCAGCATGCCTTTCGGGAGTATGCCGGTGTGAAGGTCCTCTGGTGGGAAGACGGACGTCGAACCGCAACCTGGACCGGTGCGATAATCAATAGCCAATCTGGATGGATTCGGCGCGTAGCAGCAACTTGGCCAGAGTCAGCGGAATTGGCAAGGGGCCGTTGGTTGCGGCGCCCGAGTTTTACCGCAACTGCGCCAGCGGCCGAGGCAAAGCGTGCCTGCCTGACGGCCGCGTTCGAGCGGGTGACGATTGCCACCCGCCCGAATGATACCGATTGCGCCGGCCGCGTGCGCGCCGCAGCCTCACGCGTTCAGCATCTTCTTCAACTCGTCGAGCTCATCGCGCAGCCGTGGGTTGCCGCCGAGCTCGCCCTCGATTTTGCGAATGGCGTGCAGCACCGTCGTGTGATCGCGGTTGCCGAACCGCCGACCGATCTCGGGCAGCGAGCGCGCCGTGAGCTGCTTGGCGAGATACATGCCGACCTGCCGCGGCCAGACCACGGACCGGTGACGGCGCTGGGACAGGATATCGCCCTTCGACACGCCGAAATGCCGGGACACGACCTTGAGGATGTCCTCGATCTTGATGCGCCGCGGCTCGATGCCATGCACGAGATCACGGATGACGGTCTCGGCGATGTCCATCGTGATCGGCGTGCGCATGTACTGCCACGTCGCATGCAGGCGCGTGATGGCGCCTTCGAGCTCACGCCCGCTCTCGTGCAGGCGATCGGCCAGCAACTCGAGGATGTCGCGGTGGATCTCGAACGACGGATCGAGCTGCCGCTTCTCCTGCATCCGCTTCTCGAGGATGCGGAAGCGGAGATCGACGTCCGGCGCCCCGATCTCGGTCACGAGACCGCGCTGCAGGCGCGAGCGCATGCGATCGTTGAGCTTCTCGATGTGGTTCGGTGCCCGCGCCGAGGCGACGACCACCTGTCTGCCGCCGTCGAGGAGGGAGTTGATGATGTGATCGAACTCCTGCTCCGTCTGCTGGCCGTGGAGGAACTCCAGGTCGTCGATCAGCAGCATATGGATCGAGCGGAACTTCTCCTTGAAGGCCAGCGGGTCCTGGTTCTTCAACGATTCCACGAACTGATACCGGAAGCGCTCCGCCGTCAGATAGAGCACTTGCGCCTGCGGTACCCGCCGACGGACCGACCAAGCGATGGCATGCAGCAAGTGCGTCTTGCCGAGCCCAACGGACGAGTGGACGAACAGCGGATTGAAGCCGCGGCTGTCGCTCAGCACGGTCTCGGCAACTTGCGTCGCCCCCGCGTGCGCCATGCGGTTGGCCGGGCCGACCGCGAAGCTCTCGAACGTATAGCGGGGGTCAAGGGGCGAGCCCTCGAAGCCGCCGACCTGGGTCCGCGTTGCGGCTGGGATCGGGGCTGGCCGCGCAGCGGTCCAGTCCGTCGCCGCCGGCTGCTCGAGAACGGGCGCCATGGGCCGGCTGTCCGTCGCGACCGGCGCTTCCGCCAGCGGCGCGCGCGCAGGGCTCGGCTGCCTGAGCGCGACCTCGACCCGCTCGACGCCCTCGAACTCCGCCGCGCAGCACTTCAGAAGGGCCTCCGAGTAGTGCGACTGAATCCAGTTCTTCAGGAATTTGACGGGTACCGTGACGCGCACGGTCCTGCCGTCATAGGGCTCGAACTCCATCGAGTGAAACCAGCTCGTATAGACGTCCTCGCCGAGTTGCGCGCGCAGCATCTTGCGCACTTTCTGGCCGCGCGTCTCCGGCGCAGCAGAAGAGCCCCCGCACGGCTCCTCACCACGCTTCAGCGACGTGCTGTCGGCGCGTTCCTGCAGCTCGCCCCTGCCGCTCGAACCGCGCACGGAATGGCCTGTCGACTCCATCCTATTCATGAGTTTACCCGCTCTTTCTGTTCGACCCTCTACGCGAAGGCGCTGTGCGCGCGACCGCCGCCAACGGTCGTCCGCCAACGCTTCTTAGATCTTCAGTGGCGCTACCCTTGCGCCCAGGGAAGGCCCGCGGCTTTCCAGCCGGCTGCCTGACCCCGATGACGGCTGGCATCGAGTGGCCCCTCGAAGCCGTCCGCGACGTTGCGACAGGCTACAAATCCTGCCGCAGCCATGGCCTGCGCAGCCATCTTGCTGCGCGCACCCGACCTGCAAATGAAGAATAGTTCTGCTTGCTTGTCCGCGCCTGCCGCTGCCAGCTTTTCGGAGAGAGTGTCCACGAAAGCCGGATCGACGCGATTATCGGGGAAGGTCTGCCACTCGATCAGGATCGGCCGCTTGCCGATGGATGAAAGCTCCGGCAGTCCGACATACGCCCATTCCGCACTGGTGCGTACGTCTATCAGAAGAGCCGACGGATCCTCAGTCAGCCGCTTCCAGACTTCTCGGACGTCAACATCCACAATGTGGATGGCCTGCCCTGACCCCACTTCAACCCTCCACTCACTGTACGCCACGACTACTGCGTGTCCATCATCTGCCCAACAAGGCAAAGCAACGGAGACGCAGTTCACAATAGAAGACTTCGCCAAGATTCACGCAGGCGTACAGAAGAATTGATCCACTCTTGCAAGCGCCCCGGAGTGCAAAAACTGCTCCGTGAAGTCGCGGATGCTTACGCAGAACTACCCAACCGATTTTTGCCGCCGAATGCCGACCGAATGGATCCCGTATTAACCACACGTCTCAGCCCGAGACAAGATCGCTCCGACGTCCACAGGTGCCGCAATCGTCCGACCCAAGCTATCCCCAGCACTTTGGAAAAACCGGTGTGACGCGACAAGAGTCGTGGAGAACCGCCTTGAGTCATCAAGGAGATTCGATACGCGCCGCAGGCTGCCGGAACGAAAAACGGCGCCCCTCGCGGGAGCGCCGTTCGAATGTCATTTTCGTTTGCAGCCCGGTTACCACCAGCTGGAGTAAGCTGTCGAAGTTGCGCGGCAAACGTGTCGAGAAACGTTGATTCTAAAGGTAGTTCGCGGCCAGCGCTAGGCTGGACTCACGGGTTCGGTGGCGAGCAGACATGTTGCAGAACTGTCACGACCACCGAATGAGACGCACGTGGCGTCTCAGGCGGGCATCGCCCGGACGCGAGCGGCCAAGCGCGCGACCTTGCGGCTCGCCGTGTTCTTGTGGATCACGCCCTTCTGAGCGGTGCGCGCCAGAACGGGTTCTGCAACCGCGAGGGCCGCCAGCGCGGCATCCTTCTGGCCGGCGGAGATGGCCTCCTCGACCTTGCGGACTTCCGTCCTCATGCGGGTGCGGCGCGCCTTGTTGACCTCGGTGCGGCGGGCCGTCTTGCGTACGGCCTTCTTGGCCGAGCTCGTATTCGCCATCAGTTTGGATCCTCTTTGATACCTGCTTCCGAGCCAGGTGCCTCGGCATCCAGCCCAAATCCTGCCGACATGACGTAGAATACGCCAAACCGCCCGGGACCCACGGGTTCCGAGCGGTACGTCGCAATGTGCGTATAGCGCCCCGGCTTC
>JAEZHL010000307.1 GCA_023416575.1 Pseudomonadota bacterium | reverse complement strand
TCGCCGTTCACGCCGGGGACGGCCTATGTGCTCCTCCACCACTGCTTCGGCGAGGTGAACGGTAAGCCGGGTGTCTGGGGTCACGCGGTCGGCGGCATGGGCGCCATCACGCGGGCAATGGCAGCAGCGGCCGAGGCGCGCGGTGCCGTGATCCGAATCGGCGCGGCGGTCGCGAAGGTCGTGACGACCGAGGGCCGGGCGCGCGGCATCGTCCTCACATCGGGCGAGGTGATCGAGGCGCGGGCCGTGGCCGCGAACGTGCCCCCGAAACTGCTGTTCCGCGATCTCGTGCCGGAAACGGTGATCGCGCCCGAGTTGCGCGCGCGATTCACCGGCATGAAGACCGGCTCCGGCACATTCCGTATGAACGTCGCGCTCTCCGAGCTGCCCGACTTCCTCTGTCGTCCGGGTAAGGACCCGCAGCCGCATCACGGCTCCGGCATCATCATCGGCCCGACGATTTCCTACCTGGAGCGGGCCTATTTCGATGCGCGCCTTTACGGCTGGTCGCGGGAGCCTGTCGTCGAGATGCTGGTCCCGAGCACCCTCGATCCGGCGCTCGCTCCACCGGGCAAGCACGTCGCAAGCCTGTTCGTGCAGCACGTCGCGCCTCATCTGCCCGACGGGCGGAGCTGGGATGACGCCAAGGAGGCTTTTGCCGATCTCGTTATCGACACCGTGAGCCGCCATGCGCCGAACTTCAAGGCGAGCGTGATCGGGCGGCAGGTGCTGTCGCCGCTGGATCTCGAGCGGCGGTTCGGGATGGTCGACGGCGACATCTTCCACGGGCAGCTCTCGCTCGATCAGCTGTTCTCTACGCGGCCAGTTCTCGGCCATGCCGATTACCGGATGCCGCTGCGGGGTCTCTATCTCTGCGGATCGGGTGCGCATCCAGGCGGCGGTGTCACGGGTGCGCCCGGCCACAACGCTGCGCGCGAGATCATCGGGGATTTGCGCGGCTGGCTGCGGCGGTGACGGCGGACCGGCGGTCGCAACTCACGTGTGCCGCCCGGAACAGCGTGCTCTCCCGAACTCCTGCATCATCTTCTCAAGCTCAACGGTGCGCCGCCGGTCGCGGCAGCATCGAGCGCTAAGAGAAAACAGGAGAGGATCATGTATGGACAGATCACCAAGTTCCGCGAAGAGATCGGAACCGGCGTTATCGCAGCCGAGGACGGGCGCAAGTACCGCTTCGCGGGCGCCGAGCTCATGAACGGCGGGCAGAGGCTGGTCGGTCATGGGGTCGATTTCGTCCTGGCCGACCGCCGCCCTCGCAAGATCGTCGTGCTGGCGGGATCGCCCTGGACTGCCTTCGGCAGCATCCGGCACGCGCACTGATCCGGACAGAGGGAGCGACTGTCATGGCCATCACCTGGGACCCCAGCGACGTTCCGACCGTCGACACCGAAGACTTGGTGGCTCCGATGCGCCGCCTGATTTCAGAAGGTCGTGGCTTGGTATTCCTGCGCGGCCTGGATGGAGAGGACGCGGCGCTGCTCGAGACAAACCTGCACGGCCGCCTCGGCAAGGACCCCTCACGCGAGCTGGCCGCACTGATGCGGTTCCGGGCGCTGGTCGAGGTCTTCGCCAGCCGGCGCCTCGGGGAGCTGATGATGGAGCGTGGTCATGAGGTGATCGCGCCGGCATTACAGGTTGCTGCGACCCTGCGGCTCAATCTGAAATGGGGCTTCAATCCGCAGAAGTTCACCCGCGCGCTGACAGCCTTGCTCGATGGCGGTGACCTCGCGGCGCTGATGGTGTCGCGCGAGCTGATGGATGCTGCCTGAGGCTCGGGTGCGGGTTGAGTTTCCTTAGATGTACAGGAGCGCGAGGCAGGCGAGGGCGACGAACGCGAGCAGAAACGCGGCGAAGAGCAGCCAGGGAACAGCCCCGCCGAGATCCAGCATCTCATGCTGATGGATTTGCCGCTGGATATTCCGGCCAGACTGCAGCCCGCGGTCACGCTCCTCCACAAGGACGGCCGGATCGGGCCGTGTTCCGGCTGCTTCGTCGTCGGTGCCGAGCGGTGCGGCTGCCGGATCCTCCCAGGCGACCTTGTCCCCGGTCAGGCCGCGGTCGATGTTGGCGCGGATCTCGGCGGTTGTCGTCGGCTGGCGCATTGCTGCGTCTCCGGGTGAGCTCTGAAGGCCACTGGAGAAGCAACCGCGGCTTTGGGGCGAGGTTCCCGATTGGACCCAGACGCGCCGGGCCAAGGCGGGCCGAATTCGACCCGCGACACTACTAATCCCTCGGCAGCTACGACGACGAGCCCTGGCTTACCAGTGCCACGCGCGAATGCGGCCGTGATACACCCGATGGAACGCGCGGTTGGACCAGGGCTTGGGATAGCCCCAGGCCTTCCAATAGGGTGGCTGGTACGCCTGCGGGACACAGTTGATGTTGCTGCCGCAGATGGGACGCCAGTAGCCCGAGTCGTAGTAGGGGTAATACCCGCGCGGCTCGTAGCGGTAGGCGTAGGGATCGGTGATGAAGTAGGCGGAGACGACCGGGCGGCGCTGAACGGGATAATAGGCAGGATAATACGCGGGCCGGTATTCCCTGCTGCCCTTCGCGGCCCTGTAGCCGTCCGCCTGGGCGGGCTGGACAGCAGCCAAGCCGAGTGCTGCGACGGCCGACACGCCGGCCAATAGACAATTCCAACGCATACGGCCTCCTCGCATGGGTCAGGTGTGGCAAGGATTGCGGACTAGAACCCGTTGTACGGGTAAAGAGAACGGGTGTCGCCGGTCTTCGTCCGGTAAGATTGACGGGAAGTGAATGCGCGCGATGCGCGACCCGCGGGTGTCTGGCCAGACGCGCCGACACAAGCTATAAGCGCCCTCGTCGCGGTGGCCGGCATAGCTCAGTTGGTAGAGCAACCGCCTTGTAAGCGGTAGGTCGGGGGTTCAAGTCCCTCTGCCGGCACCATTCGATCCCCGATGCTTAGAGTGATTTTCGCCGCCGCGACCGTGAAGGACCGGCAGCTCTCTTCGACTTGCCCTTCCTCACAAGCCTAGTGCTTGCTGCGCAACCAGCATGAGCTGCCCGACCCTGTCGAAAGCCTGAGACCAAGGGTGACGACATCACCTCGTCCAATCCTCAGCCATCTGCAGGACGCGCCTGGACAAAACTCGTTGAAGAGACTTAGGCTGAGGGAGCGGCGACGACGCCGCAGTCACGATCCGAGCAGGCCGTTCATGACGCAAAGAGCAAGCACGCCGGTCGCCCTGATCAGCACCTGGCTTCAGGGGCGCTTGCCAGAAATGCCTGCGCGCTGGTTTGCCGACGAGCTTGCCCGCCTCAGCTCAGGCGCACCCGAGCGGAGCTTGTATCTGGCGCTCGGCTACGCGACGCGGAAGCTCGGCAAGGCAGACCTTGCGCTGACGCCGGCAGAGCTCGCCGATGCTGCGGGTCTGCGGTCGGGCTGGAACCCAGGCGACTGGAGCATCGATCAGGCGGCGCGCCTTGCTTTCGTGCTCGCCGACGGCCTCAGCGGGGCCGCCTTCAAGACCCGGCTCGAGCAGCTTTTCCGCACCGCTGACATCGGTGAGCTGATCACATTCTATCGGGGGCTGCCGCTTTACCCCGATCCGGAGCTGCATGTGGCCCGCGCCCGGGAAGGGGCACGCAGCGGCATGCAGCCGATCTTCGAGGCCGTCGCGCACCGCAATCCCTTTCCGAAGGAGCAGTTCGACGACAACGCCTGGAACCATATGGTCCTGAAAGCCCTGTTCATCGGCGCCACCCTCGATCCGATCGACGGGCTCGAGGCGCGGGCCAACGCGCCGCTGATGCGGATGCTGTGCGACTACGCGCATGAACGATGGGCGGCGGGGCGTCCTGTCAGTCCCGAGCTGTGGCGTTGCGTCGGACCGTTCGCCGACGACAAGGCGCTCGCCGATCTGGATCGCGTTCTGACGACTGGCAGCACGGTCGACCGGCAGGCCGCAGCCCTCGCGCTGACTGCGGCCCCCCATCCGCTCGCGCGCGAGCTGCTGTCAAAACATGCGGAGCTGGCTCGCGCAGCAAGCAGCGGCGCGCTGACCTGGACGGCCATCGCCAGCCGGACGCCAGCCTGAGAGAAAGATCCGGACCATGTTCCTCGACTCCCACACGCACATGATCTCGCGGACGACGGACGATTACGAGCGCATGGCGGCCGCCGGCGTCGTCGCCTGCATCGAGCCGGCTTTCTGGCTCGGGCAGCCGCGCACGCACGTCGGCACCTACATCGATTATCTGTCGATGATCTGCGGCTTCGAGCGGTTTCGGGCGGGCCAGTTCGGGCTGCGCCACTATTGCACGATCGGCCTCAATTCTAAGGAGGCCAACAACGAGGAACTCGCTGAGGCGGTGATGGAGATCCTGCCGCGCTATGCGCTCAAGGAGGGCGTCGTGGCCATCGGCGAGATCGGTTATGACGAGCAGACGCAACTCGAGGACAAGTACTTCCGGCTCCAGCTCGAGCTGGCCAAGGAGCTCGAGCTGCCTGTCATGGTACACACCCCACATCGGGACAAGCGGCAGGGGACGTTGCGATCCATGGCGGTTGCGCTCGAGCACGGCCTCGATCCGAGCTGGGTGGTGATCGATCACAACAACGAGGAGACGGTACGCGACGTGCTCGACCGCGGCTTCTGGGCCGCGTTCTCGATCTACCCTTCCACGAAGATGGGGAACGAGCGCATGGTGGAAATCGTCCGCACCTACGGTGCAGAGCGCATTTTCTGCGATTCTGCTTGCGACTGGGGCGTCTCCGATCCGCTCGCGGTTCCGAAGACGGCGGAGCTGATGCGCCGCGGCGGTATTCCGGAGGACCAGATCAGGAAGGTGACCTACGAGAACCCGCTGGCGGCCTACGGCAAGAGCGGGCAGATCAAGGAGGAGGACTGGCTCAATCCGCCGCCGATCGACCAGCGCACGCTCTATATGGGCAATTCAGTCCTCCGTGGTGGCCAGACCCCGCGCGTGGAGCAGGCACCGGAATCAGGGTCGAACGATCTGGGAGACCTGAAGATCGTCTGAGCGGCGTAACGCAAACCGGCGTGATCCCGGAATTCAGCCCGGCGCAATCAATGGCCAATGGTCACGGGTGTAGATCCTGAACCACTCGGAATAGCGGCTCGACGGGCGCTGGGCGTCATCGCGCAGATCCGCTGCGAGCTCCTGCGGCGACACGTAGGCGTATCCGTCGGCTTCCCTGGGATCAGGGCATACGGGGCCGTCGAAAAGGCCCGCGAAGACATGCACGATCTCGTGCTCGATCAGGCCATTGCCGACATCGGCTCTGTAGCGCGTCGTGAACAGGGGCCGCAGATCACAGCGGATGCCCATTTCCTCTTCGAGGCGCCGTAAGGCGGCGTCGTCACTCGACTCGCCCGGGCGCGGATGGCTGCAGCACGTGTTCGTCCATAAACCGCCGGAGTGGTATTTGCCGATATAGCGCTTCTGCAAGAGCAGCCGGCCACGACTGTCGCTGACCTGCACGGAGATGGCGCGATGCAGCAGACCCTGGCGGTGAGCCGCGAGCTTCGGCGCGGTGCCGATCGGCTGATCCTGCTCGTCGACGAGGATGACCTCCTCGCGATCGTCCGACAGAGTCAAATCGGGCTCCGCAGCAGGCCACCCCCTGCAACCCGTCGATGCGAATCCCAGATCGCGAGCGCCGTCGTCAGCATGCAAATGAGGTAGCCGATGGATTCACGCGCCTCCTCGACATGAATCCAGTTGCTGGAAATCGTCGGTGCGAGCCAGACAAATCCAATTAGGTACAACACGATGGAGATGCCGGACCCATATCGCGCAGGCGGCCAGCTCACCAGCCGCTCGGGCGTGCGCGCCGCGAGAAAAGACCAATAGGCCGCAACGAGATAAACCGGGCCCCATAGCCACCAGTCGGGGTCGTTGTATTGCGCGACCGCGAAAAGGACCAGAATGAAGCAAAGCACCGCATGAACTACGCGCATCGTTGCGACTCCAGTTTCAGCAGGCTCGGGGATTTGCCCGTGCGCCAGGATATGTCTCAATTCAGCGTGTGTGCAAGGACGCCCTCTGATTTGGTGTTCGAGAAAACGTGATCCAGGATGACATCCTTGAAGGCGGTGGCTGGAATTGCCCCTTCGGGCAGAAGCCCGGGCTCGCTGGAAATGACGAGCGGGCTGTCCTGGCCGCTCGTCGCCAGCCCATGCGAGCCCTTGACCAGCGCGGTGGGCGCGAGTGGTGTGACGTCGAGCAGGTTACGAAAGCCGAGCTTACGCGCGAGCAGGCGGCGCGCGACCTTCAGCTTGGGCAGCCGCAATGCCGGATCGAGGAACAGCTCCATGGGGTCGTACCCGGGCTTGCGGTGGATATCGACCGTACGCGCGAAATCGGGTGCTAGCTCATCGTCAGTCCACCAGTAATAGCTGAACCAGCGGTCAGGGGCGGAGAGTGCGACCAGCTCGCCTGAGCGGGGGTGATCGAGGCCGAGGGCGCGCTTGCCATCCTCACCATGAACCGCGGCCACGCCATCGAGACTTTCGAGGAGCTGTTTCACCTCGTCCGGATCGGCTCCGTGCTGCAAATAGACGTGGGCAATCTGATGATCAGCAACGGCGAATGCCTTGGAGGCGCCGGCGTCGAGCAACTCTCGCCCCATCTCGTTGCGCACGCGGATCAATCCCGCTTTACGCAGGGCGCGATTGATGTGCACAGCGTCCCTGACCGGCACGATGCCATATTCCGAGACGACGATGACCCGGTCGCCCTCCTTCTCCGCTGCCTCGATCAGCTCTCCCGCGAGCGCGTCGACCTCGCGCAGATCCTGCGCAATACGCGGATCGTCGGGGTTCGGGCCCCATTTCTGCAAACAGTAATCCAGGTGGGGGAGGTAGCAGAGAGTCAGCGTCGGGCGGCGCGTTTTACGGACGTGAGCCGTCGCGTTCGCGATCCAGCGGCTCGATTTTACGGAGGTCATCGGCCCCCAGAAGGTGAACAAGGGGAAGGGTCCGAGCAAGCGGTCGTGCTCGTCGTGCAACTCCGGGGGCTCGGCGTAATGATCAGGGATCTTTCGGCCGTCCGCCGGATACATGGGTCGCGGCGTGGCGCTGATGTCGACGGTGGAATACATATTGTACCACCAGAACATGTTGGCCGCCGTGAAGTCCGGGTCTCGTTTCCGCGCCGTTTCCCAGACCTTTTCGCCCCCAATCAGGCGATTGGACTGGCGCCACAGCCAGACCTCAGCGAGGTCCCGGAAATACCAGCCGTTCGCAACGGCACCATGTCCCGAGGGCGGCAAGCCCGTCAGCAACGTCGCCTGGACCGTGCACGTGACGGCCGGCACGACGGTCTGCAGCGGGCGCAGTCCGCCGCGCTGGGCCAGCTTCGCCAGATGCGGCGTGTGCTCCCCGATGAGACGCTGCGACAGGCCGACGATCAGGAGAACCAGGGTTTTGTGCATGAGGCAAACCGCAGCAAACCGTGACGCCGAGAGATCATTGGCACCATAGCGTCTCGCGCACTGAAAAAGCGAGGGGCCGTTTACGAGAATTGACGAGCGCGCCGATTTCCGGCTGATTAAGATAGACGATGGCTGACCGTCCGGGAGCGGGGCTATGCAAGACATCGCGAAGTCTGAAGACCGCGCGGGGATCGCGGCGGCTTCGGTGCACGTCCAACGTTTTACGGTCTCGTACGACTACCCAGTGCATTTCACTGAGGGCGTGTTCTCACCTGCGAATCCTGTCCTGAGGGATACGATCTGCCGTCTCGAGCCAGACCGCCGGCACCGCTGCCTCGTCTTCATGGATGACGGAGTATGCGCGGCGCAGCCTTCGCTCGCCGCCGAGGTCGAAGCCTATGCGGCGCATCATCATGATGCGATCGACCTCGTGATCCCGCCCGTTTCGATGCCCGGCGGCGAAAGGATCAAGAACGAGCTCTATTTCGTGGAGTCGATGCAGAGCTTGATCCAACAGCATCGTATCGATCGCCATGCGTTCGTGATCGCTGTTGGCGGAGGTGCGTTGCTGGACGCCGTCGGGCTCGTCGCCGCCACCAGCCATCGCGGCGTTAGGCTCATCCGTGTGCCGACGACCGTGCTGGCGCAGAACGATTCCGGAGTTGGCGTGAAGAACGCCGTCAATCTCAGGGGCTCAAAGAACTTCGTCGGCACGTTCGCGCCGCCGTTCGCGGTGATCAACGATCTGGATTTCATCGACGCGCTGCCGGCGCGAGAGAAGATCGGTGGCATGGCGGAGGCGGTGAAAGTTGCGCTGATCCGGGACCAGGAGTTCTTCCACTGGCTGGAGCGCAACATCGATCCGCTGTCTACCTTCGAGCCTCCGGCCATGGCGACCATGATCCGCCGTTGCGCTGAGCTGCACATGCGCCAGATCGCCCATGGTGGCGATCCGTTCGAGATGGGCAGCGCGCGGCCGCTCGACTTCGGCCACTGGTCGGCCCACAAGCTCGAAAGCCTCACGCACAACCATGTCCGCCATGGCGAGGCGGTGGCGATCGGCATTGCGCTCGATACCCGTTACGCGGTGCTGGCGGGATTGCTCGCCCCTGGCACCGAGGACCGCGTTGCGGCTCTGCTTGAGCTGCTCGGATTCCGGATCTGGCATCCGGCGCTGCGGGCGAGAAGCAGCTCGGGCGGGCTGGCCATCCTCGACGGCTTGCGGGAATTCCGCGAGCACCTCGGCGGCGAGCTGACGATCACGCTGTTGGAGGACATTGGCCGCGGGGTCGAGGTTCACGAGATGAGCGAAGCCCGCGTACGTCAGTCGATCGACTGGCTCGAAGC
>JAEZHL010000163.1 GCA_023416575.1 Pseudomonadota bacterium | reverse complement strand
GCGGCACGGGCCTCTACTTCAAGACGCTGCTCGAAGGCCTGTCGCCGATCCCTGCAACCCCGGAGGAGGTGCGCGCATACTGGCGGGGAGAAGCAGAGCGGATCGGCGCCCGCGAGCTGCACGCGCTATTGGCTGCCCGCGATCCGGAGATGGCGCGCCGGCTCAACCCGTCGGACACACAGCGGATCGTGCGTGCGCTCGAGGTCATCGACGCGACCGGCCGGTCTCTGGCCGAATGGCAGCGGATTCCCGGGCAGGGCATCCTGAAGGAGGAGGACACAGTCCGTCTCGTGCTGCTGCCGGACCGCGCCGAGCTCTACCGGCGGTGCGAGACGCGTTTCGACGCCATGATACAGCATGGCGCCCTGGACGAGGTGGCCGCTCTCAAGGGGCTCGATCTCAATCCGGAGCTGCCGGCCATGACCGCGCACGGGGTGCCGCATCTGATGGCCTACATCGAGGGCCGCATCGGGCTCGAAACGGCCGCCGAGCGCGCGAAAGCCGATACGCGGCATTATGCCAAACGGCAGTTCACCTGGATCCGGCGCAATATGCAGTCGTGGAAAGCCGTTTATACGCAACAAATGAAAAGATTTAAGGACGAATTAGATATATTCGTAAACAGTTGATGATTGACCGATGCCGATCCGGCGCATAGGTTGCACGGGCGCTGGCGGGGAGGTTTCTGGCCGGCGCGCAATCACACCTCAGTTGTTTTCGCGGAGACCAGGCCATGGCACGCCCGATGACCGGCGCCGAGATGGTGATCACGGCGCTTCAGGATCAAGGAGTCGAATTCCTCTTCGGATATCCGGGCGGCGCGGTACTCCCGATCTACGACGAGCTGTTCCAGCAGGAGAAGGTGAAGCATGTCCTCGTCCGCCAGGAAGGCGGCGCCGTGCACGCGGCAGAAGGCTATGCCCGCTCGTCCGGCCGTGTCGGCGTGGTGCTCGTCACATCGGGTCCCGGCGCGACAAACGCGGTCACCGGCCTGACTGATGCGCTCATGGATTCGATTCCGGTCGTCTGCATTACCGGCCAGGTGCCGACCCATCTCATCGGCTCGGACGCATTCCAGGAGTGCGACACCGTCGGCATCACCCGCTCGTACACGAAGCACAACTGGCTGGTGAAGGATGTCAACGATCTCGCGCGTGTTCTGCACGAGGCCTTCTATGTCGCCAAGAGCGGCCGGCCGGGTCCGGTCGTGATCGATATCCCGAAGGACGTCCAGTTCGCGACCGGCAACTACATCGGCCCGTCGAACATCGCGCACAAGACGTACAAGCCGCGGCTGAAGCCGGAGGCCGAGGGGGTCCGCGAGGCGATCGAGCTGCTGGCGAGCGCCAAGCGGCCGATCTTCTACACCGGTGGCGGCGTCATCAATTCAGGACCGAAGGCGAGCCAGCTACTGCGCGAGCTCGTCCGGCTGACCGGGTATCCGATCACCTCGACGCTGATGGGGCTCGGTGCCTATCCGGCGTCCGACAAGCAGTGGCTCGGCATGCTCGGCATGCACGGCACCTATGAAGCCAACATGGCGATGCACGATTGCGACGTGATGATCGCCATCGGCGCGCGTTTCGACGACCGTATCACCGGCCGCATCGACGCGTTCTCGCCGAATTCGAAGAAGATCCACATCGACATCGATCCGTCGTCGATCAACAAGAACGTGCACGCGCACGTGCCGATCATCGGCGACGTCGCCTATGTGCTCGAGGACATGATCGCCCTGTGGAAGTCGCGGGCGCCGCAGCTCGACAAGACGGCGCACAAGGCGTGGTGGAAGCAGATCGGCCAGTGGCGGGAGCGCAAGTCGCTGAGCTACAAGCCGGCGAGCGATTACATCATGCCGCAGTACGCCATCGAGCGGCTGTATGCGCTGACCAAGGATCGCGACGCCTACATCACGACCGAGGTCGGCCAGCATCAGATGTGGGCTGCCCAGTTCTACCGCTTCGAGGAGCCCAACCGCTGGATGACCTCGGGCGGTCTTGGCACCATGGGCTACGGGTTGCCTGCGGCCATCGGTGCCCAGATCGCGCATCCGAAGTCGCTCGTCGTCGATATCGCGGGCGATGCCTCGATCCTGATGAACATCCAGGAGATGTCGACGGCCATCCAGTACCGGCTGCCGGTCAAGGTGTTCATCCTGAACAACCAGTACATGGGCATGGTGCGCCAGTGGCAGCAGCTGCTGCACGGCAATCGCTACAGCGAGAGCTACACCGAGGCGCTGCCGGACTTCGTCAAGCTGGCCGAGGCCTATGGCGGCGTCGGCATCCGTTGCGACAACCCCGCGGATCTCGACGATGCGATCATGGAGATGATCAAGACGCCGCATCCGGTGCTGTTCGACTGCCGCGTCTCGGCGCTCACCAACTGCTTCCCGATGATTCCCTCCGGCAAGGCTCATAACGAGATGCTGCTCGGCGAGAACCTCTCCGACGAGGAGATCGGCAACGCCATCGGCAAGGAAGGGAAGATGCTGGTCTAGGCTGGCGCGGGCGGGCGATTTCAGCGGGCCTCGCGCGCGGTGAGATCGCCTTCCAGTGCAGTTCCGGCGCCGATGCGTTCACGGGTCCCGTTTCGCCGGCGTGCAAATGTCGCCGCAATTGCGCGCTTTGACGATGGTCTTCGAGTAAGGTCGTAAGCCGTCGGACCGTTCGTGCACCAAGCGTTCCGATCGCATCAACCCGCATCAACAGGCCCGGGGTAATCCCATGCTGCATCTCACCATCGCGAACAAGCTCTACTCATCCTGGTCGGCGCGGCCGTGGCTGGTGCTGACGGCGTTCGGCATTCCGTTCGAGGAGACGCTGATCCCGATGTATCAGCCGGACTCCAAAGCACGCATGCTGGCGGTGTCGTCGTCGGGCAAGATGCCATGCCTCAAGGACGGTGATGTCACGGTGTGGGAGAGCCTCGCGATCATCGAGTACCTTGCCGAGAAATTCCCGGACAAGGCGATCTGGCCGAAGGAAGCCAAGGCACGCGCGCACGCGCGATCGGCCGCCAACGAGATGCATGCCGGCTTCCAGGCGCTACGGCAGGCGTGCCCGATGAACCTCACCAAGCGCTTCGCGAAGAAGGACCACGGTCCGGAGGTCGCGGCCAACGTCGCCCGCCTTTCCGCGTTATGGAAGGAGGCGCGGGCGCTGTCCGACGGGCAGGGGCCTTTCCTCTACGGCGCCTTCTCGGCCGCCGATGCCATGTACGCGCCGGTGGTGACCCGGCTCGACACCTACCAGCTCGAGGTGGACGCCGAGACGCGGGCATATATGGATGCCGTGCTCACGCACCCCGCCTTCGTCGCTTGGCGGAGCGCCGCGCTCGTGGAGCCCTGGTACGTTCCTCATTACGAGGAGGGGCACACGCCCGTCGAAACTTTTTACCGACCACAGACCTGAGCGAGAGACCCGGCAGGACCATCATGCCCCAGACCCAGAAACAGTCCCACTATCCCGATCCCGCCAACAAGGAGGAGATCGTCTCGCGCACACTCTCGGTGCTCGTCGACAACGAGCCGGGAGTACTGTCCCGCATCGCGGGGCTGTTCTCGGGTCGGGGCTACAACATCGATTCGCTGACGGTAACCGAAACGGAGCATGCCAAGCATCTGTCGCGGTTCACGATCGTCACCAAGGGCACACCTGCCGTCATCGAGCAGATCAAGCATCAGCTCGATCGCATGGTGCCGGTGCATCGCGTCACGGACCTGACGATTGCCGGTGAGGCGCCGCTCGAGCGCGAGCTGGCGCTGATCAAGGTGACCGGCAAGGGCGAGAAGCGCATCGAGGCGCTGCGGCTGGCGGAGATCTTCCGCGCCGCCGTCGTCGATGCCTCGACGGAGCACTTCGTGTTTGAGATCACCGGCCGCACGAGCAAGATCGAGCAGTTCATCCAGATCATGACCGAGCTCGGCCTCGTCGAGGTCTCCCGGACGGGCATCGCCGCCATGGCACGCGGGCCGGATGGGCTGTAATCTGGTGGCCATCTGACGACTGAGGTCGACGAGCGGGCGCGCGCGTCCGTGGCCATCGGGGAGGAGACATGTGGGGGTATCGCGCCCGTCTGGAGCGGGATCTCGCGCGCTGGCGCGATCGGGGCTGGATCACCGCAGCGGCAGCTGAGGACATCCGGCGCGATCTCGATGTCGAGGCGCGGGGCACCGGCTTGGCGACGATCCTCGCCATCCTCGGTGCGGTTCTGATCGGTTTCGCCGCCATGAGCTTCGTGGCGGCGAACTGGCAGGATATGCCGCGTCTCGCCCGCCTCGGCTTGCTCTTTGCCGGCCTGTGGGGCTGCTACGGCATCGCCGGCGCCCTGCTGGCGCGGGGGCTGGAAGGCTTCGCACAAGCGGCAATCCTGGCGGGCGTCGGCGTGTTCGGCGCCAGCATCATGCTGATCGCTCAGATGTATCACATCGACGGTAATCCGCCGGACGCCGTGCTGACGTGGGCCGCGGGCGCGTTGCTGGCGGGCGTGCTGCTGAGATCGAACCCGGCTTTGGCCCTCGCCATGCTGCTCGTCGGGCTCTGGACCGGCTGGCAGACAGCTCTCACCGAGGCGGTGTGGTGGCCGTTTCTCCTCGGCTGGGGCGCCGTTTCGGCGGCGTTCCTGTGGCGGCGCTGGCGGCCGGGGCTGCATCTGGCCGCGATCGTGCTCAGTTGCTGGATCGTCAGCCTGGGCTACCTGCTGCCTGGAGGCGACCCCCACTGGATCGTGGCGCTGATCGGCCTTGGCATCGCCGGTGCATCCGTTGCCGCCGCGCAGCTTCAGGGCCTGCCCCGTCGCATCGCGCCGACCGCGCTCTGTTACGGCATGGCACTCGCATATGCCGGCCTGTTCGCGTTCAAGTTCTTCAATCGGCTCGATACCGGCGCGCTGGTGCTGTTGTCCTTCGTCACCCTGGCGCTGCTGCTCGCCGCGATGGCATGGGGCTGGCGGCACGACTACAAGCCGGTGCTGTGGCTTGGCTACATTGGTTTTTCCGCCGAGGTCCTCGCGCTCTATTTCGTGACCGTCGGCACGCTGCTCGGTACGTCCGTGTTCTTCCTCGCCACCGGCCTCATCGTGATCGGGCTTTCCTGGCTTGCCTACCGCCTGCACACCCAGCAGGCCGAACCGCGGGAGGCGCTGCCATGAAGCCCGTCTGGCGCAAGGTATGGCCCGCCGTTGCCGCGGTTGCAGTCGTGCAGACGGCGGTGCTCGGATGGATGGTGGCGGATCGCGTCAGGCTGCTCGCGAACGGGCTCGAGGTCGTGCTGCCGATCGTGCCGGTCGATCCGCGCAGCCTGTTCCGGGGCGATTATGTGCGCCTCTCCTATGATGTGACCCGCGTGCCGGGCGCGCTCATCGAGGGGCCGATGCGGCGCCATGAGCCGCTGTTCGTGACGATCGAGCGCCAGCCGGACGGAACGATGAGACCGGTTGCGGCCGGACGCGTTCACCCGGGTGCAGCAGCCGCGGACAAGGTGGTCCTGCGCGGCCGGATCGAGCGTGAGCGGCGGACCGGAGCGGCGGCGTCCGATCTCATCGTCAGCTATGGGATCGAGAGCTACTTCGTGCCCGAGGGAACGGGGCTGGAGCTCGAGAAGATGGCACGCGAGAGCAAGCTCGCGGCCGTCATCGCGGTCGGTGGTGACGGCAGATCAGCCATCAAAGGCCTGATGATAGACGGCAAGCTCGCCTACGAGGAGCCCCTGTTCTAGGACAGGGCGAATGATCCGCTGACGCATGCTCCGAGCCGGGACGCCGGTGCAGCACTGATCCTCTCGTTAATGCTCCGTTAACCCATGCGCGGTTAACTGTAGCTACGTGTAGGAGAGGTGTGTTCCATGTTGCGTAGCGCGTGCCGTCCCGGGCAGGCCCATGCCTGCATTGCCATTGCGCCCCGGATTCTGGCCATCGGCCTCGGCATCCTTGTGACCGGGTGCAGCGCCAGCGTCGACCGCTTCGACTCCCCGATGTTCGGATTGACCGAGAGCGGCAAGCGCGCCTCAGCGCCGCCGATTCCGCGCGAGGGCCTGCTGTCCGATCGCGGGTCCAGCTCCTATGACACAGCATCCTATTCGAGCGGCTACGGCTCGTCGTATTCGGGCGGTTCGTATCAGGCCGGGCCGGCGCAGCCGAGCTACAACCCGCCGCCGTCGCGGCCGGATCAACGGCAGCCGCGGGCACCCCGGCCGCAATATGCCGACTATTACGACCAGCAGCCGTCCTATCAGGCGCAGCCGCAGCGGACCGAAATGGCCGCGCTGCCGGAGCCGGCTACGACGGACAGCTACCGTCCGCTGCCGCCGAAAGCGGAGCCGGCCCGGGTGGATTTCTCCCCGGTTCGTACCGTCGTTCCGGCGGCCAAGAGCCGGCCGGCGAACCCGAACGCCCGCGAGGTCGTGGTGGAGCCGGGCGATACGCTCAACAGCATCGCGCAGGCTCACGGCGCATCGATCAGCGAGCTGATGACGCTCAACGGGCTGCGGAGCCCCATCGTGCAGCCAGGGCAGAGGATCGCGCTGCCCGCGCGGGCGTCGGCGATGGCTGCCTCGGTGCGCAGAGTGCCGCCCGCGAAGACCAAGGTGCCGGCGCCCGTCGTCGTGGCAGAGTCGGCGCCGGCCCTGGAATGGCACAAGGAGCAGCCGGCGGTGGTGGCCGCTGCGGAGCCGGCGGAGCCGCGTCCGGCGTTGAAAGTCCCCGCGCCGCAACCGGTGGCGCGATCTGGGGGTGACACCTACACCATCAGGCAGGGCGAGAACCTTTATGGCATCGCGGTCCGTCATGGCGTACCGCTGGCCGAGCTGCTGCGCGTCAACAACATCAGCGATCCGCGTAAGGTCCGGGCAGGCACGACGCTGAAGATCCCCGCGGCGGGACAAGCTCCGACAGCGGTGGCAGCGGCGCCCGCTCCGGCTCCGGCGCCGGCACCCGTCGCGGTGCGGCCTGCGATCGAGCCGCGCCGCGAGGCGAAGCCGTCGCCGGCCGAGCCGAAGCCGACACCGGCTGAGACGCAGACTGCGGCCGCAACACCAGCGCCGTCAGGAGACGTCTTGCCGGCGAAGCCCGTCATCATCAATGCACGACCCGAGAGGGTCGCCGCGCTCGAAACGCCCGGCACGGTCAGCGATGCAGCGCCGGCGCTCACGGCACCGCAGCCGGCGACGACGGAGTCGGGCGAGGAGTCTGCGTCGGCTTCCCCGCAGGAGAAGAGCGAGGGTCCAGGCAAGTTCCGCTGGCCGGTGCGGGGCAAGGTGATCGCCGGCTTCGGCAACCAACCGGGCGGCGGCCACAGCGACGGTATCAAGCTCGCCGTGCCGGCTGGAACCCATGTGCATGCAGCCGAGGGCGGTGTCGTCGCCTACGCCGGCAGCGAGCTCAAGGACTACGGCAATCTCGTGCTGGTGCGGCACGACAACGGCTGGATCACCGCCTATGCGCACAACGCCGAGCTCAACGTGAAGCGGGGCGACCGCGTGCGTCGTGGCCAGGTGATCGCGAAGGCCGGCAACAGCGGCTCCGCCGACAGCCCGCAGCTGCATTTCGAGCTGCGCCAGGGCTCGAGCGCGGTGGATCCGATCCCGCATCTGGAGAAGCTGTGACGGCAACCGGCTGAGGTGCGATCACCTGAGCCGTGACGGGCAGGGTAGATTGAGAACCCTGCCGCTTTTCCGCCGATCAGCTCGCCGCGGCGCGCCGGTCGGCGATGCGCTGGGCGGTTCCGTCGATGATGGCGGCGCGGAGCTGCGCCAGATCCGAGATATCCGCCGGAACCGCAACGTGCTGCGCCTCCGCGAGGCGGCGCAGATCGCCAGCGGAATGGATCGCTTCCAGACGGGCGAGCAGGGCCTTGCGGCCGCTCCGCTTCAGCAGAACGGTCAGGCTGAACGCGTAGGGGTCGAAGGTGGAGGGCGGGGGCTCCGGCTTGGCAGCGACGGGAGCCTCGCTTGGAGCAACCCCCGTCGGAGCATTCTCTTTCGCAACCGTCGGGATTTCCAGAGTGACCGGCGCTACCGGCGGTGGAGCGGCAGGTGGCCGGCGCGACGCTGGCTTCTGAGCCGGTTGCCGCGCGACGACCGGGCGCTCGGGGAGGGGGTCGCGCACGTGGACCTGGGTGATCTCACGGGCGCAAGCCCGCGCCAGCCGCTGGGCACCGGCAGGTGATAGCTCCGGATCGGTCGCGAACAACTCGCGGAAGTACTTGTCCCGCGCGCGGCCGGTGAGTGGGCGTGTGGCTTTCGGCATCGGCGATTCCTGTTCGTCACGCCGCCATCATGGCATCGAGCTCCCCATAAAGCTTGATGGCATCCTCTACGCCGTCGCCATATTTCTGCTCGATCGGGCGACGCTGGGCCGTCCAGTCGAAGGCGTTGGCAATGCTGTCGCGCTGGGGAAGCTGCGTCTCCAGGGTCGGGTGCGTCTCGGCGATTTCCTCGACCAGAATGCGCTCGGGCCCGATGTTGCGGACGTAGTTGGCGAGGCAGACGTAGCGGCGCTGATCGAAGGGAATGTCGTCGAGATCGTCGAGGTTGCGCCGCTCCTCGATCAGCAGCGCGACGCGATCGACGGCGAGCTGGGAGACGTAATCCGGGCGGAACGGCACCAGCACCTTGTTGGCGGCGTGAAGCGCGGCAAGGGCCGCGAACGACAGCCCCGGCGCGCAGTCGAGGATGACGACATCATAATCGGCGCCGAAGCGGGTGAGCAGGCGCTCGAGCTTGCCGCGCACGCGCTGGCCGATGATCTCGGGATCGTTGCCCTGGCTCGCCTCCTTCATGAACAGCTCACCCTGGATGTCCTCGAGCAGCAGCGAGCCGGGTAGGAGCGACAACTCGGGCGCCCGTCCGTCCGGGCCGGCCGCGACATCGCCGACGCCGTGGATCAGGTAGTCAGGTGGGGCGGGATTGTTGCCGTCGAAGTGGTCGTAAAAGTAGTCGGCGATCGTCTGCCCGGCTTTGCGGGCTTCGCTCCAGCCTTTGCCGCCGAGCAGGATGAGGGACGCGTTGCACTGCGAATCGAGATCGAGGAGCAGGACGCGCTGGCGACCCCAAACGGCGGCCGCATGTGCCAGCATCACTGATATCGTGGACTTTCCTACCCCGCCTTTGCGATTCGCTACCGCCAGAAAGAAGGCCATTTCAACCTCCGAGCGCCAACCGGCGCGGCTTCGCGTTAAGGAATATGTAATGGTATGGGCTGATTCCCTTGCACGGGCCAATCCGCGGGGCTGGACCTGTCCTGTTGACGATGGCAGGCGTTGCACATGTGCACTGGCGCCGCTTGGTATAAGGACTGCTGCGGCGAGCTAGCAGCGCCGACCCGGCGCCGTCGGCTGAGCAAACCGGCGCCACAGTTCGGCGCGATGCAGTGCGGATGAATGAGGAGCGAAGCGGAAAGATGGCACGTCGTTTCTTCGGCACCGATGGCATTCGCGGTCTGGCCAACCGGAGTCCGATGACGTCGGAAATCGCGCTCAAGGTCGGCATGGCGGCCGGGCGCATTTTCGGCAACGGCAAGCAGCGAATCCGCGTCGTGATCGGCAAGGACACGCGGCTGTCGGGCTACATGATCGAATCGGCGCTGATGTCGGGCTTCACCGCGGTCGGCTGTAACGTGTTCCTCCTCGGCCCGATGCCGACGCCGGCGGTGGCGATGCTCACCCGCTCGCTGCGCGCTGACATGGGCGTCATGATCTCGGCGTCGCACAACCCCTATCACGACAACGGCATCAAGCTGTTCGATGCCGACGGCTACAAGCTCTCCGACGAGATGGAGAGCGCGATCGAGAAGCTGCTGGTGGCGGACGATTTCGAGCCGCACCTGGCCGGACCCGACGCGATCGGGCGCGCCACCCGGGTCGAGAGCGCGCAGGAGCGGTACATCGAGTTCGCCAAGCGGACGCTGGCGCGGGATCTCCGGCTCGACGGGCTGCGCATCGTCATCGATTGCGCGAATGGCGCCGGCTATAAGGTGGCGCCGGAAGCGCTCTGGGAGCTCGGCGCCGAGGTGATCAAGATCGGTGTCGATCCCAATGGCCGCAACATCAACCACAAGTGCGGATCGACCGCGCCCGAGGCGCTGATCGAGAAGGTGCGCGAGTTGCGCGCCGACATCGGCATCGCGCTCGATGGCGACGCTGATCGCGTCGTGATCGTGGATGAGAAAGGACAGCTCGTCGACGGCGACCAGCTCATGGCCGTGATTGCGGAAAGCTGGTCGCGGTCGGGCCGGCTGGCGGGCGGCGGCGTCGTTGCGACCGTGATGTCGAACCTCGGGCTGGAGCGCTATCTCGAAGGTGTGGGGCTGACGCTCACCCGCACGCCCGTCGGGGATCGCCACGTTGTCGAGCACATGCGCCGGCACGGGTACAACGTCGGCGGCGAGCAGTCGGGCCACATCGTGCTGTCGGACTTCACGACGACCGGCGACGGGCTCATCGCCGCGCTGCAGATCCTGGCGGCGGTGGTGTCCTCCGGCCGGCCGGTCAGCGAGGTCTGCCGGCGGTTCGATCCGCTGCCGCAGCTGCTCCAGAACGTCCGTTATGCCAATGGCAGCCCGCTCGAGAATGCGCGCGTGCGGCAGGCGATCGAGGAGGCGAAGTCGCGTCTCGGCGCGGCCGGCCGCCTCGTCATCCGCCCGTCGGGGACCGAGCCGGTGATCCGCGTCATGGCCGAGGGCGACAACGAGAAGCTGGTGAACGAGGTTGTCGGCGAGATCGTCAGTGCGGTGCGCGAGGCGGCGGCGCTGGCGTGATCTGCGCGGGCAGGATCGCCGAGGTGCCCGTCTGGCGGGGGGCCTGCCCATCCCCACGTAGCGCGCGCTGAAGCTTGCGTGGGGGCCGGCCTGCGCCGGCATGACGGTTAGGGGGCATGACCCTCTACAAATTCGGGCTTTTCGACGAAGAGCCCGCCCCGGTGCCGACCGAGGTCGGGCCCCACGCTGATCTCCGAAGACACTTCCTTGAAAGGAAGTCGGATTCCCCTGCGACTGCACGCGGCCGTCACCGGGTGATTGCCGCGCTTGGGTGACTCAGCTTGCGGATCGTCGGTTTCCATTCCCCGCGGCTTCCGCGCCCCTCCTGGTTGACTTTTGCGCCCGTTTCGGCCACCACCGCTGCGGGCCACTCCTCCCCACCGAGGAGCAACTATCTGGAAGGGTAGGCACATGACTGCCATTACGAAGCCGGCCGGCAGGCCGGCGCGCCCCTATTTTTCGTCCGGTCCTTGCGCCAAGCGCCCCGGCTGGTCTCCCGAAGTCCTCTCGCATGCCTTTCTCGGCCGCTCGCATCGGGCGAAGGAAGGGAAGGCGCGCCTGAAGCTCGCCATCGACAAGACGCGGGCGATCCTCGGTCTTCCCGAGGACTACGTGTGCGGCATCGTCCCTGGCTCCGATACCGGCGCGTTCGAGATGGCGATGTGGTCGCTGCTCGGTGGGCGCGGTGTCGAGGCGCTGGCCTGGGAGAGCTTCGGCAAGGGCTGGGTCACTGATATCCTGAAGCAGCTGCAGCTCGCCGACGTGCGCGTGCACGAGGCCGACTACGGTGCGCTGCCGGATTTGAGCAAGGTCGATTTCAGCCGCGACGTCGTGTTCACCTGGAACGGGACGACATCGGGTGTGCGCGTGCCGGACGGGAGCTGGATCCCCGATGACCGCCAGGGCCTGACGCTCGCGGACGCCACCTCGGCCGTGTTCGCGCAGGACATCGACTGGCGCAAGGTCGATGTGTGCACGTTCTCCTGGCAGAAGGTGCTCGGCGGCGAAGGCGCGCACGGCATGCTCGTGCTGAGCCCGCGGGCCATCGCGCGGCTCGAGAGCTACAAGCCGGCCTGGCCGATGCCGAAGCTGTTCCGGCTGACCAAGGGCGGCAAGTTCATGGCCGCGGTGTTCGAGGGCGAGACCATCAACACGCCGTCGATGCTCTGCGTCGAGGATTATCTCGATACGCTGGCCTGGGCGGAAAGCATCGGTGGTCTTGCCGCGCTGCAAGCGCGCGCTGATGCCAATGCCGCGGCCATTTTCGACTGGGTCGAGCGGACACCCTGGATCGCCAATCTCGCCCGCGACCCGGCCACGCGCTCCAATACGTCCGTGTGCCTGTCGATCATCGATCCGGCTGTGACGGCGCTTTCCGTCGAGCAGCAATGGGCGTTTGCGAAGGACCTGGCGGGTCTCCTCGCGAAGGAAGGCGTGGCCTACGACATCGCCGCTTATCGCGATGCGCCGCCAGGTCTCAGGATCTGGACCGGATCGACCGTCGAGCGTTCCGATGTCGAGGCGCTGACGCCTTGGCTCGACTGGGCGTTCGCCACGGCACGGGCGAACCTCGCCAAGGCAGCCTGATAACCCGCCGCATCACGGCGGCAACCGGTCTTTCGCGCAGCCAGGGAGCCCATCGGTGCTCCCGGCATGCCTCGTTTACCTATTCCGAGAAGGAACTTCTCCCATGACCCCCAAGGTTCTCATTTCTGATGAGCTGTCCCCGGCCGCCGTTGCGATCTTCAAGGAGCGCGGCATCGACGTCGACGTGAAGGTCGGGCTCAGCAAGGAAGCCCTCGCAGAGATCATCGGCGATTACGACGGCCTCGCGGTGCGCTCGGCGACCAAGGTCACCGAGAAGATCATCGCCGCCGCCAAGCGGCTGAAGGTCGTGGGTCGCGCCGGGATCGGCGTCGACAACATCGACACACGCGCCGCCACCGCCCGCGGCATCATCGTGATGAACACGCCGTTCGGAAACTCGATCACGACGGCGGAGCACGCGGTCTCGCTGATGCTGGCGCTGGCGCGGCAGATCCCAGAGGCCGATCGGTCGACGCAGGCCGGCAAATGGGAAAAGTCCAAGTTTATGGGCGTCGAGCTGTTCGGCAAGACGCTCGGCGTGATCGGCTGCGGCAACATCGGATCGATCGTCGCGGATCGCGGCATCGGCCTCAAGATGCGCGTCATCGCCTACGATCCGTTCCTGTCGCCGGAGCGTGCTCTCGAGATCGGGGTCGAGAAGGTCGAGCTCGAGGAGCTGTTCAAGCGCTCGGATTTCATCACGCTGCACACGCCGCTTACCGATCGCACGCGCAACATCATCGACGCCAAGGCGCTGGCGCTGATGAAGCCGACGGTGCGCATCATCAATTGCGCGCGCGGTGGCCTGATCGACGAGGCGGCGCTGGTCGAGGCACTGAAGGCTGGCCTCATCGCGGGCGCGGCACTCGACGTGTTCGAGGTCGAGCCGGCGCGGGAGAGCCCGCTGTTCGGGCTCGACAACGTTATCTGCACGCCGCATCTCGGCGCCGCGACGACGGAAGCGCAGGAGAACGTCGCGTTGCAGGTTGCCGAGCAGATGGCGGACTATCTGCTGAAGGGCGCGATCTCGAATGCGATCAACTTCCCGAGCA
>JAEZHL010000162.1 GCA_023416575.1 Pseudomonadota bacterium | reverse complement strand
GTTCTGCGGCTTCGGCGCCGTCGTGCGCGGCTTGGCCGCCGTCGCCGCCTTCCCCGTGCCGCCGGCCTTCTTGGCAGTCCGTTCCGGCGTCTTGGCCGCCCTCTTGGCAGCACCCGCGGGCGTTTCTGTCGATGATGGCTTGCGCATGCCCCCTCCACTTCAGGACCGCGGATGGTGACGTCATCGGTGGCGTCCTCCACCCGCGTGGCATGCTAATCTACCGCCATGCCAAATCACTGGTAACCCATCAGCCAACAGATGAGAGGCGCCTTCATGACCTATGACGACAGCAACGTGTTCGCGAAGATCCTCAGAAGCGAGCTGCCGGCGCAGAAAGTCTACGAGGACGAGCAGACGCTTGCCTTCATGGACATCATGCCGCGCGAGAAGGGTCACACCCTCGTGATCCCGAAAACGCCGGCCCGCAACGTGCTCGATGCGACCCCGGAGCAGCTCGCCGCTTGCATGGCGACAGTGCAGCGTATCGCACGCGCCGTCATGAAGGCCTTCGACGCCAACGGCGCCAGTATCATGCAGTATAACGAGCCAGCCGGTGGCCAGGTCGTCTTCCATCTGCACTTCCACGTCATTCCCCGCTGGGACGGCGTTCCGCTCGGCCCCCACACCGGCCAGATGGAAAAGCCGGAGGTCCTCGCCGCCAACGCCGAGAAGATCCGGCAGGCCCTGCCTGCTTGACTTGATCTGCGGTCCGGGCCATCGATGGCCGCCCGGGGGATCAGGGGCGCACTCTGAAGGAGGCGCCAATGGCTCGCATCCTGATTGTTGGCGCCAGCCGCGGGACCGGGCTGCAGACAGTGCGCAAGGCGCTCGCGGCCGGGCATCGGGTGCGAGCCCTGGCGCGTTCGGCAGCAAACATCCCCATCGAGAACGAGCGGCTGGAGCGCATCACAGGAGATGCCACCGACCGCACAGCGCTGATCAATGCGCTCGAGGGGATCGAGGCCGTCATCGTCACGCTGGGTGTCGCGCCGAGCTTCGCGACGGTCGTATCAGGCACCGAGCTGTTCTCGACGGCCACACGCGCGCTCGTCGATACAATGCGCGAGAAGGGCGTGCGCCGCCTGGTCGCGATGACAGGCATCGGCGCCGGCGACAGCCGCGGACATGGCGGCTTCATCTATGACTGGCTGGTGTTCCCGCTGCTCCTCAAACGGGTCTACGACGACAAGGACGTGCAGGAGCAGATCATCCGGCAAAGCGAGCTCGACTGGACGATCGTGCGGCCGGGACTGCTCACCAACGGACCAGAGACGGATCGCTACCGCGTGCTGCTCGATCCGGCGCAATGGACCGCCGGCTCGATCAGCCGCGCCGATGTCGCCGATTTCCTCGTCAAGGAGGTCACCGACCGGCGGTTCATCGGCCGCGCGCCCGTGATCATCGGCTGAAGCCAGCTAGTCAGTGAGAGCGACGGCAGGCTCCGGCGCGCGCCCGAGGATCATGTCGGAGGCTTTGTCGGCGATCATCATCGTCGCGGCGTTGAGGTTGGCCGAGATCATCCGTGGCATGACGGAGGCATCGACGACCCGCAGCCCTTCGAGCCCGTGCACCCTCAGCGCGTCGTCGACGACGGCGAGTGGATCCGTTGCCGGACCCATGCGGCAGCTGCAGCCGGGATGGAACGTCGTCTGCGCCCGCTGCGTCGCCGCGGCGATCAGCTCGTCGTCGGATTGGACGTCGGGACCTGGGAAATCCTCATAAGCGTAGTAAGGCGCGAGCGGCTGCGTCTTCAGCAGATTACGGGCAAGCCGCATGCCGGCCACCAGTACGCGGCGGTCGATCTCAGCGGCGAGGAAGTTCGTCTGGATCAGCGGCGCCGCGAACGGGTCCGCCGAGCGGATGCGGACATGGCCCCGGCTTTCCGGCCGCTGCTGCCAGGAGGCGATGGTCATGCCGGGCTCGTCCTCGAGCCGGCCCTGCACGCCTTCCTTGTAGCTCGCGGGCGTGAAGGTGAGTTGCAGGTCCGAGCTTTCCGCCGTCTCGCCCGAGTGCCAGAAGCAGTAGACGAGCGTCGGGCTGAGCGCCAGGATGCCCTTGCGCGCCACCGTCCACTTGGCGATCTCCGCCGCCAGCCGCAACCCGCGCACGCTCTGATTGATCGTATCGATGCCCTTGACGCGTGCGACCGTGCGCGGCGCGTAATGATCCTGCAGTCCCTCGCCGACGCCTGGGAGCGCGTGCGCGACGGGAATGCCGTGGGCAGCCAGCAAATCCGGCGCGCCAATGCCTGAAAGTTGCAGCAGCTGTGGCGAGTTGTAGGCGCCGCCCGCCAGGATCACCTCGCGCCGTGCCCGCACCTCGACCGGTGTGCCCCCGCGCCCGCCGCGGCTGTAGCGCACGCCGACCGCGCGTTTGCCCTCCAGCACGATTCCCGTCGCATGCGCATGTGGCCGCACGCTGATATTGGGACGCCGCATGGCCGGCCGCAGGAATGCCGTCGACGCGCTCACACGGCGGCCGTTGTGGATCGTCCGCTGCGCATAAGCGACGCCTTCCTGGGTGGCGCCGTTGTAATCCGGGTTGCGGGGAATGCCGAGGCTGGTGGCCCCCTCGATGAAGGCATCGCAGAGCGGATGCCGCCAGTCGACGTC
>JAEZHL010000154.1 GCA_023416575.1 Pseudomonadota bacterium | reverse complement strand
CACATCCTCTGTCATATCGACCAGGGCGCGTCTGTCCGCATGGAGTTCACTGCCGATATGGGCAAAGGCTATGTGCCAGCGGAGCGCAACCGCCCGGAAGACGCGCCGATCGGGCTCATCGCGGTGGACAGCCTCTACAGCCCGGTGAAGAAGGTTTCCTATAAGGTCGAGAATACCCGCGAGGGCCAGATCCTCGACTATGACAAGCTCACCATGAGCGTCGAAACGGACGGTTCTGTGCGGGCTGAGGATGCTGTGGCTCTGGCTGCGCGAATTCTGCAGGATCAACTCGCGGTGTTCATCAACTTCGAGGAGCCAAAGCGGCACGTTGAAGAGGCACGGCACCCCGACCTCACCTTTAATGCTGCGCTTCTGAAGAAAGTCGACGAGCTCGAACTTTCTGTTCGCTCGGCAAACTGCCTGAAGAACGATAACATCGTTTACATCGGCGACTTGATCCAGAAGACCGAGGCGGAAATGCTTCGCACTCCAAACTTCGGCCGGAAGTCACTGAATGAGATCAAGGAGGTGCTCGCTTCCATGGGGCTGCATCTCGGTATGGAAGTTTCGAACTGGCCGCCGGACAACATTGAAGAGTTGGCGAAGAGGTTCGAGGATCAGTATTGAGCAAATGTGATGCGCGCGGTGAGTGGGGCATTGCCTTAGCTCGCCGCGAGCTGATGGACATTTGCTTTGGAAGCAGAGGTGAGGCCGTAGAACCTCCCCGTAACAACCACAGAGAAGGACCAAGATTATGCGACATAGGAAGCTCGGCCGGCGGTTTAGCCGGGACAGCGCGCACCGTCAGGCGATGTTCTCCAACATGGCCGCGGCCCTCATTCGGCACGAGCAGATCGTTACGACTCTGCCGAAGGCCAAGGACCTCAAGCGGGTCGTCGAGAAGTATATCACGCTTGCTAAACGCGGGGACCTGAACTCTCGGCGTTTGGCTGCTGCTCGGCTGCGCGATGAAGAGATGGTCAAAAAGCTCTTCGATACGCTCGGTCCGCGCTACAAGGATCGCGCCGGCGGCTACACCCGCGTGCTCAAGGCGGGCTTCCGCTTCGGAGACAGTGCACCACGCGCTGTGATCGAGCTCGTTGATCGCGACGTCAGTGCAAAGGGCAAAGAAGACAAAGCCCGCGTCGCCGCGAGCCAGGAAGAGGGTCAAGCCGCGAGCTGACCAATTAGCCGGGGGCGCACATGAGCCTGACAGTTCTGGTCACAGGCGCCACCGGCTTTATTGCTAAGCACTGCATCGCCGAACTTATCAGGCGACGACATTCGGTTCGCGGCACTGCACGGAAGCCGGAGGCGCGGACCGATATTTTGCGTGCTCTGGAGCGTGCCGGTGTGGACGGTTCCGGTGTCGCGATCTTCTCGACCGATCTCACGCACGACAGAGGTTGGGACTCGGCGCTCGACGGTTGCACCCACGTCCTGCACGTCGCTTCGCCATTCCCAATCAGCATGCCGCGCAGGCGCGACGACGTCGTGGGGCCAGCTCGCGACGGAACTCTGCGGGTCCTGCGGGCTGCGACACGAGCCGGAGTGCAACGTGTCGTCCTCACCTCCTCGATCGCGGCGTGCATCTATCCGGCGGCAGGGCCGCAGTCGCGAACGTATACCGAGGTGGACTGGACCGATGCAGGGCGCGGGGACCTCAGCCCATATATTCTCTCCAAGGCGTTGGCCGAGCAGGCAGCTTGGGACTTCGTCAGAACGACGCCAAATTCCCCGGAACTTACGGTCATAAACCCTGGCTTCGTACAGGGGCCGGCGCTCGACAGCGATCTTTCCACATCGCAAGAAGTCATCTGCCTGATGGCTAGAGGCAAGTACCCCGCGGCTCCGCGTGCGGGCTTTGCCGTTGTCGATGTGCGCGATGTCGCGGTCGCCCACGCCGCCGCGATGACGCTTCCCAGTGCCGCGGGTGAGCGTTTTCTGGTCACTGGCGGCTATCTCATGTTGCGGGAAATGGCTCATCTCGTCGGGCAAATTCTGCCCGACATGGCGTCCCGCGTGCCGCGCAGGGAGATCCCGGATTTCATTGTCCGAGGCCTTTCGCTCTTCGATCGCAGCCTCTTCGCATTGCTGCCCGATCTTTCCATCCGTCGCCTATGCGACAATACGAAAGCGCGTGAGCGTCTTGGCCTATCGTTCCGGTCGGCCAAAGAGGCAGTGGCCGCTTCGGCCGCGAGTCTTCGGGAGCTGGGCGTGATCTGAATCCGCCGGTTTCGTATCCTGAGATTCCTGGTCAAGCGCTTCAATGCGCGCTGCCGAGTTCCTATAGTTTCGGCGGGGCCGGAACTCTCACGTTCCATCACCACAAGTATGGGGGGGCACTTATGACAAATCGCCATTGCTCCGATTGGCTGCAGTCTTCCTGGTTCGTAATCGCGATTTTGCTTGGTTTGGCCCTCGGCGTGGAAGAAGCAGTTGCCCAGCAGCGGGTTGTGCCGCCCTCGCGCGAAGCTGCCCAGTATTCATTTGCGCCAGTCGTGAAGCGCGCTGCGCCAGCCGTCGTGAATGTCTACGTCCGCAGCCGCGTGCAGACTGGAATGCCGCCACTGTTCGACGATCCCTGGTTCCGCCAGTTTTTTGGCGACGGTTTTGGCATGCCGCGCGAGCGCATCCAGAATTCGTTGGGCTCGGGTGTCATCGTCAGCCCCGATGGCATCGTCGTCACCAACAATCATGTCATCCGTGGCGGTGCATCCGCTGAAATCCGGGTGGCGCTCGCGGATCGTCGAGAGTTTGATGCGAAGGTCATCCTCCAAGATGAGAAGACTGACATCGCCGTGCTCAGGATTGAGGCTAACGGGACGGTTTTCCCAACCCTCGAACTTGCGGATTCGGATGCGCTGGAGGTCGGTGACCTCGCACTCGCGATCGGCAATCCTTTCGGTGTCGGGCAGACCGTTACGAGCGGCATCATCTCTGCGCTCGCGCGCACGGAGATGGCCCGTTCGGATGCTCAGGTCTTCATTCAGACGGATGCGGCCATCAATCCAGGCAATTCGGGAGGCGCGCTCGTCGATGTGCACGGTCGACTGATCGGCATCAATACGGCCATTTTTTCGCGAACCGGCGGCTCGCATGGCATCGGGTTTGCCATACCGGCCAATCTTGTCCGGCTTTACGTCGATAGCGCCCTCACCGGCCGCAAGGTGGAGCGGCCATGGCTCGGAGCGCGACTCGAGACGGTGACGCGCGATGTTGCGGAAAGCCTCGGTCTCGACCGGGTGGCCGGCGCGCTGGTCATGCGCGTGTATGCCAATAGCCCTGCGGCGGAGGCTGGGCTCGAGCCCGGTGACGTCATCATCTCTGTCGATGACTTCCCCGCGGCGGATATACGGGCGGTCTATTACCGGCTGGTTACGGGCGGCATCGGCAATAATGCGCGCATTGACGTACTGCGCAAAGGGCGGACCGTTTCCGTCAATTTGCCGCTGAAAGCTGCACCGCCTCTTGGTCGCGATGACGTACGCAACCTTTCCGGCTCGCATCCGTTCGATGGAGCGCGGGTGGTTAATCTCAATCCAGCCTTGGCTGAGGAGATCGGCCTCGACGACCAGCCGAATGCTGTAGCCATTTTGTCCGTGCGGAGCGGCTCGACGGCGGCCAACATTTTCCGCCCGGGCGACGTCGTACTCAGGATCGGCGACAAGGCGATCGAGAGCGTCAATGATCTCGATCGTGTGCTCCGGGACCGTCAGCGGATTTGGCGGATCGCGATCAAGCGCGGTGATCGGGTGTTGCAGTTCCAGTTCGCGGGGTGACAGAGCTTGGACAACCTCTTCCAGGCGGCAGGATTGGAGATGCGGGCCCCGCGCCCGCTCGCAGACCGGCTGCGTCCCAAATCTCTGAGCGAGGTGGTCGGGCAGGACCATTTGGTGGGCACCGAAGGTACGCTGACGCGCATGGTCCGCTCCGGACGGCTGCAAAGCATGATCCTGTGGGGTCCGCCCGGGTCGGGCAAAACGACCGTGGCGCGGCTGCTTGCGCACGAGACGGCACTGGAGTTCGAACAGCTCTCGGCGATCTTCTCGGGCGTGCAGGATCTCCGTAAGGCGTTCGATCGTGCGAAATCGCGTCGTGATATCGGAAAAGGTACGCTGCTTTTCATCGACGAGATCCACCGGTTCAACCGATCGCAGCAGGACAGTTTCCTTCCCCATATGGAGGACGGCACCATCACGCTCGTTGGCGCGACAACGGAGAATCCGTCGTTCGAGCTCAATGCGGCGGTCCTGTCGCGTGCGGCCGTGCTGGTGTTCCATCGCCTCGATAAGGCGGCGTTGGCGGAGCTTTTGCGTAGGGCGGAAGCCGAGGAGAAGCGGCCGCTGCCCGTCGATGCGGACGCGCGCTCTGCGCTGCTCGCTATGGCGGATGGAGACGGTAGGGCCGTGCTCAATCTTGCCGAAGAGGTATTCGCTGCCGTTCCAGTCGGGGCAACCGCACTGTCTCGTGAGGCTCTGGCCGGCCTCGTGCAGCGGCGCGCGCCTGTCTACGACAAATCTCGAGATGGGCATTACAACCTGATCAGCGCCTTGCACAAGGCCGTGCGCGGCTCGGATCCGGACGCGGCACTCTACTGGCTGACCCGTATGCTGGACGGAGGGGAGGACCCGCTGTTCCTGGCTCGCCGTCTCGTGCGCATGGCAGTCGAGGATATCGGTCTGGCGGATCCACAGGCGCTCGTGCAGGCGCTCGCCGCTAAGGACGCTTACGACTTCCTGGGCAGTCCAGAAGGTGAGCTGGCACTGGCGCAGGCGACGATCTATTTGGCGGTGGCACCCAAGTCGAATGCTGCCTACGTCGCCTTCAAGCGTGCAAAACGGTTGGCCAAGGAGGGCGGAAGCCTGAGCCCGCCGAAGCACATACTGAACGCCCCGACCCGCCTGATGGCCGAGGAAGGCTACGGTGCTGGCTACGAGTACGACCATGACGCGCCCGAGGGATTTTCGGGGCAGGACTATTTCCCTGAGGCTCTGGGCCGCCAGCAATTCTATGATCCGCCGGAGAGGGGTTTCGAGCGCGAGGTGCGCAAGCGGCTCGCCTACTGGTCCGAGCTGCGCCGCAAGCGCAAAGGCATATAGGCACCTCGGCTCCTGAGCGCGCTTTGGGGCGATAGGAATCGCGGTCAGTGCCGGCGCTGGTTCTGTTCGTAAACAGCCTGTATAATGCGCGCCTCGAGCTGTGTTGGAGGGGGGAGGGGCATGGTCGCATTCCGGGACCTGTGGATCGGCCATCCGATCAATGAATCCGTTCAGTCCCCGTGCATTGCGCCGCATGATCTGACGAACCTCGAAGGCACTGCCATCGCGCGGGGCTTTCCTGTCTTCTCCAACCAGTGCGCAATCCGCATGGGTGTGGCGTTGAAGCGTGCAGGGGTCACGCCGGGGCAGCTTTCCGGGTGCGCCCATTGCGTCGTGCATCCACGCGAGGAGATGCATTTTATCAACGCGACCCAGGTGGCGAATGCCATTGCCCGCGCGACCTTGCCGGGCGTCGGGCCGCTCGAGAAGATCACCGGCGCCGATGCGGCGGCGTTCTATCCGAAGCTGTTCGGCCGCACGGGTATCTTGTTCATCCAGGACTACTGGCATCGATCTGTCGATGCGCCGGGCCGGCCGACCGGAGACCACATCGATGTCTGGAACGGCTATCGCTCTTCGGCGAAGTGGCTGATGGAGTGGTTTTCCTGGCTCGGCTACTACTCCAACTATGCCCAGGCGAAGGAGATCTGGTTCTGGGAGGTGAAGTGAGGCCGGGACGTGGCTCCTGCGATCTGACTTGGTGCTTCCGAACCGTGAGTGCCTCAGCCTCCTCATACCGATCGTCCCCAACCTAAACAGTCAGCAAGGAGCGAGCCTGATGCGGTACTTGGTTGCGATGATCTTCGCGATCATCGGCGCGGCGGCGGCAACCGTATTCGTGAGCTCTCGCGTTGCCACCTGGGTCGTCAACCAGCAGACATTCGAGAGCCCCGATGAGGTGGGCAACCTGCATATGCTCGTGTTCATGGGTGTGAACCTGGCCGGCTTGGCGATCGGATGGGCCGTTGGCTGGTGGCAGGGCAACTTCGAGAGGCCGCAGAACGAGCTCTGATCCACCTTTGCTCACCTAGCTCTGACAGCCTATATCTCCGCGATCGCCGATCCGGACAGGTGCGACAAGCAGTCGGGCAGTGGACCGTAGCACCTGAAGCGATTATAGGGCTGTTCCCCACACCGTTGATAACTCGGCGGTGGCCTCACAGCGGGACGATGGGATGAAGCTGCTACTGCTGACCTCAGCCGGGGGTGCGCTCGGTGCGGCGGCGCGTTATCTCGTCTATGATACGTTCGCGCGGACGTGGAGTTCGGGGTTCCCCTGGGCGACGCTGACTGTAAACGTTGTCGGCTCGCTGCTGATCGGGGTGCTCGCTGCGCTGTTCCTGGTGCGGTGGCCGGAAAGCACGGGGCTGCGCGTCTTCTTCATTACGGGCATCCTCGGTGGGTTCACGACTTTTTCGGCGTTTTCGCTCGACTTCGTGGCTCTGGTGGAGCGGGCGGAGGCGGGTGCTGCGTTGATCTATGCTGGTAGTTCTTTCGTCCTTTCCATCGCCGCGTGCTGGGTAGGGCTCACACTCACTCGGGTTCTGCTGTCATGAACGAACGCGTCGAAACACTGGAAGTGCGGCCCGATGAGTCGGGGTTGAGGCTGGACCGCTGGTTCCGGATCCGGTTTCCGGAGGTCACGCACGGGTATCTGCAGAAGCTGCTGCGGTCGGGCCAGGTGCGGGTGGACAGCCGCCGGGTGCAGGCCAACGAGCGCCTGGAGGCGGGCGCGCAGGTGCGCGTGCCGAAGGTGGTGCGGACGCCGGCGAAGCGGCCGCCGTCGCTGACGCCGCCGCCGGGACTGTCGAAGGCGGACCGGGACTTCATCACCCGCATGATCCTCTACGAGGACGACGACGTGCTGGTGCTGAACAAGCCGCAGGGTATCGCGGTGCAGGGCGGCACGGGGACGAAGCGGCACATCGACGGCATCCTCGCCGGCATGGCGGACCGCTTCGGCGACCGGCCGCGCCTCGTCCACCGGCTCGACCGCGACACGACGGGCGTGCTGCTCGTCGCCAAGCGCCGCGAGATCGCCGCCAAGCTCGGCCGCGTGTTCCAGACCCGCTCCGCGGCCAAGACCTACTGGGCCCTGGTGAAGGGCGTGCCGAAGCCGCCGCAGGGCAAGATCGAGGCGGCGCTCGTCAAGGCCGCGGGACCGGACGGGGACCGCGTGCGCAAGGCGCTCCCCGGCGAGCAGGACAAGGCGATGCACGCGACCACCCATTATGCGGTGATCGACCGCGTCGGGCATAAGGCGGCCTGGGTGTCGCTGAAGCCCGTGACGGGCCGCCAGCATCAGCTGCGCGCGCACATGGCGCTGATCGGCCACCCGATCGTCGGCGACAACAAGTACGAGGGCGGCCTCGACCTGCCGGCCGAGCAGATCGAGCCCAGGCTGCACCTGCACGCGCGCCGCCTGGTGCTGCCGCATCCGGGCGGCGGCAAGATCGACGTGACGGCGCCGCTGCCGGACCACATGCGGCGGACGTGGGAGCTGCTGGGCCTCGACGAGGGCAAGTGGGACGCGTGAGGGCCGCGCGGCGCCTCATTCCGTGAACGTGCCTGCGGCATTGCCGCGATAAGGGGCGCTGCCCTGCCGTGCGGGGTGTGCCGGGTGCGCGCGTTCGGGGCGATGCTGCGTGAGCGCACGAGGCGCGTGCCGCCCGAGACGCAGGACGATGACACCGCAAC
>JAEZHL010000121.1 GCA_023416575.1 Pseudomonadota bacterium | reverse complement strand
GATGTCGGCGGTGAGAGCGGGCGCGCGGTTGGTGACGAGAGCGATCAGTAGCGGCGGATAAGGCCGACCAGCCGCCCCTGGATGTCGATCTGATCCGGGCCGAAAATGCGGGTTTCGTACTTGGGATTGGCCGCCTCGAGCGCAATGGCCGAGCCGCGCTTGCGCAGGCGCTTCAGCGTCGCCTCTTCCCTTTCGACGAGCGCGACGACGATGTCCCCATTCTCGGCCGTATCGCAGCGGCGGATGATGACCAGATCGCCGTCCTGGATGCCGGCGTCGATCATCGAATCACCGCGCACCTCGAGCGCGAAGTGCTCGCCGTTCGTCAGCAGATCCGGCGGGCAGGCGATGTCGTGTGTATGGGATTGAATGGCGCTGATCGGCACACCGGCCGCGATGCGGCCCATCACGGGCACGGACACGGTGCGGCTGTCGACCATGCTCGATGGTGGCACCGCGAGCTGAGCCTGCTTGCCGAGGCTGCCCTCGATGACGCTCGGCGTGAAACCGGCCCGGCGGGGCTGCGCCGGCTCGGAGCTCTCCGGCAGCTTGATAACTTCCAGGGCGCGCGCCCGGTGCGGCAGCCGGCGAATGAAACCGCGCTCCTCGAGTGCGGTGATGAGGCGGTGGATGCCGGACTTCGACTTGAGATCCAGCGCATCTTTCATCTCATCGAAAGAGGGCGGAACCCCGCTTTCCTGCAGGCGCGCGTGAATGAAAAGCAGCAACTCTTTCTGTTTCTGCGTCAGCATCTGCCCTGGAGCCCCATCAGCAAGACAACCTTGCGCCCGTGTATGCTGTACAAATCATGAACAAGAATACCCGTTCCGGACTTGTTCTGCAAGCAGCTCGCGCAGCGGTGGGTGGAAAGCTCAGAAATCGAGACGAAGAATGGGCACGTCGGTGCCGGCGGGGAGGGCAGGGGCGCCGGGCGGGCGGACGACGAGCACGTCGGCCGCGGCGAGCGGAGAGAGAAGCGAGCTGTCCTGCGAGCGCGCAGGCCGTACGACCGGGCGGCCCTCGGGTCCCCGATCGAGCGTTGCGCGCATGTAATGCTGGCGCGGTCCGTTGGCCTCGATCGGCACGGCGAGCGGTGCCGTCTCGTTACCCGCTTTCTCCGGTGGAAGGCCGAGCAGGGCGCGCACGAGCGGCACCAGGAACACGCGTGTGCAGATGAGGGCGGATACGGGATTACCGGGCAGGCCGACCACGCGTTGCTGACCAAGGCGGCCGTGCAGCAGCGGCTTGCCGGGACGCATGGCGATCTTCCAGAACGCCAGGGTCATGCCGAGGCTCTGCAACACGGGGGCGACGAGATCGTGATCGCCGACGGAGGCGCCGCCGATGGTGACGAGAATGTCGGCGTCGCGCACCGCCTCGACGTGCTGGATGAGGCTGTCGCGATTGTCACGCGCGATGCCGGCGAGCTTCGCCTCGGCACCGGCTTGCGTGAGAAGGGCGGCGACGCCGAGCGGATTGGAGCAGACGATCTGGCCGGGACCGGGCAGCGTGCCGGGAGGCACCAGCTCATCGCCGGTCGCCAGCACCGCCACGACGGGTTTGCGGCGGACGGGAAGCGTGCCGTGTCCCGCCGCGGCTGCCAGTGTCAGCTCGCGCGGGCCGAGCTTGCGCCCGGGTGCAAGGAGCAGCTCGGAGTGCTGGAAGTCGAAGCCGCGCCGGCGGATGTGACCAGGATCCGGCGGGCCCTCGCGCACCTCGACAGTGCTGTCGGAGGCGCACGTATTCTCCTGGATAATGATGGCGTCGGTGCCGCTGGGAAGCGGCGCGCCGGTGAAGATGCGCACGGCCTCGCCCGTCGCGACCTCGCCCCCGAACGGATGGCCGGCTGCTGCCTGCCCGATGACCTCGAGCGTCACCGGCAGGTGCGCCACATCCGCGGCACGGACCGCGTAGCCATCCATGGCCGAGGCGTCGAAGGGCGGCTGCGTCAGCCGGGCGGCGATTGGCTCGGCAAGGATGCGGCTGGCAGCGTTGGCGATCGGCACCAGCTCGGCCGCGGTTGGCGTCACGTCGGCGACGATCTTCTCGAGGGCCTCCGCGACGGACAGCGCCATGAGATCAGCCTTCGGATGGACCGGGGGCGCGATAATGGCCCGAGCGCCCGCCGGCTTTCTCGACCAGGCGAATGCCGGAAAAGCTCATCGACTTATCGGCCGCCTTCAGCATGTCGTAGATGGTCAGGCACGCGACCGACACGGCCGTCAGCGCTTCCATCTCGACGCCCGTCTGGCCGGTGACCTTCACCTCGGCGGCGACCCGGATACCCGGCGGCGTATGCGTCAACTCGAAGTCGATGCCAGCCTTGGTGATCGGCAGCGGATGGCAAAGCGGGATCAGCTCGTTCGTCTTCTTCGCGGCCATGATGCCGGCGACGCGGGCGGTCGCGAGCACGTCGCCCTTCTTGGCCTGACCGGTCTCGACCAGCGCCAGCGTGGCCGGTTGCATGGCCACGAAACCCTCGGCGCGCGCGATACGATGGCTCGTGTCCTTGTCGGACACGTCGACCATGTGCACCTCGCCCTTTTCGTTGAGGTGCGTCAGCGGACCGTTGCTCATGGCAATGCCTCTTCAGCGCCGAGGCCGAGCAGCGTGCGCGTCGCCGTCGCCACGTCGGACTGCCGCATCAGGCTCTCGCCCACCAGGAACGTCCGCACCCCGACTTCGGCCAGGCGGTCGAGGTCGGCCCGGGTTAAAATGCCGCTCTCACCGATGACGATGCGCCCGGGCGGCACCATCGGGGCAAGGCGTTCGGTCGTCGCGAGCGTGGTCTCGAACGTCTTCAGATTGCGGTTGTTGATGCCGATCAGGCGGCAATCGAGCGCGAGCGCGCGCTCCATCTCGGCTTCGTCGTGCACCTCGACGATAGCGTCCATGCCCCAGTCGCGGGCAGCGGCGGCGAGTGCACGCGCCGTTGCATCGTCGATCTGGGCCAGGATGATGAGGATGCAGTCTGCTCCCCAGGCACGCGCCTCGACCACCTGATAGGGATCGAGCATGAAGTCCTTGCGCAGGGCGGGCAGGCGGGTGCTGGCCCGCGCATCGGTCAGGTACTCCGGCGCGCCTTGGAACGAGGGAGCATCGGTCAGCACCGACAGGCAGGTGGCGCCGCCGGCTTCGTAGGCACGTGCGAGCAAGGCGGGGGCGAAATCGGCGCGGATGAGGCCCTTCGAGGGGCTCGCCTTCTTGATCTCGGCAATGAGCGCATACCGGCCAGCGGCGATGGCGGCCTCGATCGCGCCGGCGAACGGGCGCACGGGACCAGCGCGGCGGGCGGCCAACTCCATCTGAGCGAGGGGGCGGTGCTCCTTTGCTGCCCGGATCTCCTCGAGCTTATACCGCGTGATCTTGTCGAGGATGTCCGTCATGGCACCAGTGTCTTCAGTCGCGTCCGTTGGTGATGGCGATGAGCCGATCGAGCGCGCGCTGGGCGGCGCCTGTGTCGATCGAGCGGGCGGCGATCTCGACGCCTTCGGGGAGCGATGCGGCCTTGCCACCCACGATCAGCGCCGCGGCCGTGTTGAGCAGCACGATGTCCCGGAACGGCCCCGCCTGGCCGGCGAGCACGGCCCGGATGGCCTCGGCGTTGAACGCGGCATCGCCGCCCTTGAGATCGGTGAGCTTGGCCGGCTGCAGGCCCGCGTCGGCGGGTGTCACTTCAAACACCTCGATGCGACCATCCTTGAGCTCGGCAACGTCGGTGGCGCCGGTGGTCGTGAGCTCGTCGAGACCGTCATGGCCGTGCACCACCCAGACGTGCTCGGCGCCGAGCTTGCGCGGAACCTGCGCGATCGGCTCGACCCACTGCCAGGAGAACACGCCGACGACCTGGCGCCGGACGCCGGCCGGGTTGGACAGCGGCCCGAGCAGGTTGAAGATGTTGCGGATACCGAGCTCGGCGCGCACGGGTGCCCAGTGCTTCATCGCCGAGTGGTGCATCGGCGCCCACATGAACCCGACGCCGGCCTTGACGATACAATCCGTGATGACGGGCGGGGGCACGTCGAGCTTGACCCCGAGCGCCGCCAGCACGTCGGAGGCGCCCGAAACGGACGAGACCGCGCGATTTCCGTGTTTTCCGATCGGCAGTCCGGCGCCGGCCGCGACCAGGGAGGCGCAGGTCGACACATTGTAGGTGCCGTGACTGTCGCCGCCGGTGCCGACGATATCGACCGTGCCGGGGGGCGCTTCGACCCGAAGCATCTTGGAACGCATCAGCTCGGCAGCGCCGGTGATCTCGTCGACGGTCTCGCCCCTGACGCGCAGCGCCATCAGGAACGCGCCCATCTGCGCCGGCGACGCCATTCCTGCGGTCATGATCTCGAGCGCCGAGCGGATCTCCTCCGACTCGAGCGTCGCGCCTGTAGCTACCTTATTGATCAGCCGCTTCAGTTCATTGGCGGGCATGGGGGTTCCGTCAGTGATCGTTCATCAGGCGGCCGCGGCCGCGCTCGCGTTGCGCCGCCGTGGCGTGATCCCGGCGAGCGTCAGGAAGTTGGCGAGCAGGTCGTGCCCGCACTGGGACGCGATGCTTTCGGGATGAAACTGCACGCCGTGAATGGGGAGGGTCTTGTGCTGAAGACCCATGATGATGCCCTCGGACGTCTCGGCTGTGGCCTCCAGATCGGCCGGCAGGCTCGCACGCTCGACGATCAGAGAATGGTAGCGGGTCACCTCGAACCGGGAGGGCAGGTCCTTGAACAGGCCGATGCCGGTGTGGCGGAGGGAGGACAGTTTGCCGTGCATCGGCAGCGGAGCGCGCACAACATGACCACCGAACGCCTGCGCGATCGCCTGGTGCCCGAGGCAGACACCGAGCACGGGCACCTCGGCGCGAGCCGCCGCAGCAACGAGATCGAGGCAGATGCCGGCCTCATTGGGCGTGCACGGCCCAGGCGAAAGCACGATGCCCTTCGGTTTCAGCGCCAGCACATCGCCGACCGCGATCCGATCGTTGCGGTGGACGTCGCACGCTGCGCCGAGCTCGCCCAGGAAGTGGACGAGATTGTAGGTGAAGCTGTCGTAATTATCGATGAGGACGAGCATGCCTGAACGTGTAGGGGACGCGGGCTTGGCCCGTCAAGCGAGGCTGCGCGGCGGAAGGAATTTCACCAGCTGGCCGGACGCGGGACGGACCTCCGACCACGCCTCCACAGCGAACGTCAGCACGGCCAGCCCGCAGGTGGGAAACTTCATCGCCATGGACGCGATATCGCGGCGCAGCCCGGTCCCGGTCAGATCGAGCGCCAGCGCGTGCATGCCGGGATTGTGACCGACGATCATGAGGTTGCACACGTCGGGGCGGACCTTCCGCACCAGGGCGAGCATGGCTGTCGCGGTCGCGAGATAGAGTGCCGGTTCGATGACCACCTCGGGACGCGGTGGCCGCAGCTCGATCAGCAGCCGCTCGAGGGTCTGACGCGTGCGGACCGCACTCGAACAGAGCACCAGGTCGGGCCGGGGACCGTTGGCATGGAGCCAGGCACCCATCGCCTCAGCCGCATCGCGGCCCCGCCTGGCCAACGGCCGATCGTGATCGTCGAGCCCGGGATCATCCCAGGCCGACTTGCCATGTCGGAGCAACGAGAGCGTGAGCATATGCGGTCTACCGGCTTGCCTTTGATGGTCGCCACGTGAATACCGCAATCGAGTAGCGCCATTGTTTGGCGAAACTCGTTCTGTATTGCACATCCTGCTGCTGCGATATATGCCCGCAAGGGCGAGCGCTGACCATTTTCGTCGAGCAGGTCCGCCAATGGTGGCCGGGGGGCGTCATGGCATTGAGTTTGGCACGGTGGGTCGGATTTCTCCTGGTCATCGGTGCAGTCGGGGCCGGCGGGTTCTGGCTCCTGACCAAAGGCCTTGAGCCGGCCCCCGAAGGCCGGATCGTGATGGCGACCGGCGGCTCGGCCGGAAGTTACCATGAGCTGGCAGAAAGTTACCGGCAGGAGCTGGCCCGGAACGGGGTGAAGCTCGAGCTGCGGCAGACCTCCGAGGGCTTCGCCACCTTGCGCGCCCTGCTGGACAAGAGCTCCGGGCTCGATGCCGGGTTCGTGAAGGGCGGGCTGGTCGGCAGTCTGCAGGGGAGGCTCGCCAGCGAGCGCGCGCGTGAGTGGCACGACCGCCAGCTCGATAAGCTGCGTTCCGTCGGGCGCCTGTTCCACGAGCCGATCTGGGTCTTCACCCGCGCCGCTTTGCCGATCGGCAGCCTGCGCGAGCTCGAGGGACGCCGGATCATGACCGGTGCGCGCGCAAGCGGGGCACGGCGGGTGGTGCGGCAGCTTCTAAAGGCCAACGGGGTCGATGCCAGCAACGCGACCTTGATTGATCAAGAGCTCCCCGAGGATGCGGCGCCGCTCGTCACTGGAGAGGTGGATGCCGCGATACTGATCATCCCCGCCGATGCGGACAAGATCCAGAAACTGCTGCGCGTTCCGGATATCCGGCTGATGAACTTCGAGTCGGAAGCGGCGGCCTACACGAACCGCTTCCCGGCGCTGAGCCGGGTGGTGCTCCGGCGCGGTGGCGTCGAGTTCGATCCGCTTATTCCGTCAGCCGATATCACGCTGCTGTCGACCTCCGCGGCGCTGGTGGTGCGTGCCGATCTGCATCCGGCCCTCGTCAGCCTCCTGACCCATGCGGTGGTGCAGAACCCGCGGCCGGGCTTCGACAAGGCCGGCGATCCGGTGCTGTTCTATCGTGCCGGCGAGTTCCCCTCGGCCGATGACCCTGAGTTCGAGTTGGCCAAGGATGCCCGCCAGGTTTACAGGACCGGCGACCTGCCGTTCCTGCTCGGCATCCTGGCGCCACTCAACAACCGGCTCGGCGTGCCGTTCTCGATCACGGCCTTCGGCAACGCGCACGGCCTTCAGACGGTGCTGCTGCTCATCCCCGTGCTGACGATCCTGGTGCCGCTGGGAAGGCTGCTGCCGATGCTCTATCGGTGGGCGATGCGCCGCCGGCTCCTTTATTGGTATCAGCAACTGAAGGCGATCGAAAAGAGCCTCGGACGCGCTGAAACCCCCGCCGAGCTCACCGCCCAGCAGGCCGAGCTCGAACGGATCGATGCCCGGGTCGCGCGCATCCGCGTGCCGCTCGGCTTTTCCGACCAGTTTTACGATCTTCGCGGCCACATCGATCTCGTCCGGCAGCGGATCGGCCAGCGCGCCACCGGCTTGACCGCAGTGACCGAGCAGGCGGCGGCGGGCTGATGGTGCGGGGGATGGCCTGAGCGGACGACTTCGCTAACGCGCGGGCCTGCAGGGGCGGGCGCGAACCTTGCAGACCCAACGTCCGCCGGACTCGGTGCACTCCAGGTTCTTGCCCACCGCCAACGCGTAGCGCCCCCACAAGCTGCCGTACTCGAACGCCGTGAACCCGCTCCAGGACTGCACGGCGGCCTGTTGTGCGGCCCCCTTGGTCGGCATAGAGCCGTCGCCGAAATGCTCGTGCTCGGTCATGCAGATCTTGTTGCCGACGCGGGATTGAGCGTGGATCATGTCCAGCCCAGTCGTCTGCGCGCTGGCCGACAGCGGCACCGTTGCGAGCGGAACCGCCCAGAGCGCCGCAAGCCAGCGTTGGGCCATCATCATGCCTCCATCTGTCGGTGATATTCAGGCGGATGATAGCGCCACCTTCGGTTGCGCCGTATGCCGTCGCGAATGTAAGGATAATCGTTTGTTGATGGCCGGCTCACGGGTACGGCGCGTCCGCCGGGGTGGAAGCTCATTGGGGAGAGTTCATGCGCTGCACATCGTTGCGGCTTCTCGCGTTTTTGGCTGTGCTGGCGACACTGTCGTCAGCCGCCTTCGCTCAGACCTGTACAAAGAATGACATTGCTGCCGTCATCGACGGCACGGGCGCCAGCTTGCGGGCAGTCAATGGTCGCCATCAGCCCGTCCTGCAGACCAAGTTGCGCCAGCTCGGTGAGCAGCGCGGATGGAGCGATGCTGAGCGGGACTCGAAATCGGCCGAGTTCCTCCAGGACGACGAGACGCGTGCCCTCGACGAGCAGGCGAGCCAGCTCCTGGTCGAGCTGGATCAGCTCGGTGATGACGGGGCGAACGCGCAGCGGAGCTGCGCGGAGCGGCTGGCCCAGCTGAAGACCGTTTCGGCTCAGATCATCGAGGTCACGACGGCCAAGGCCGCCCATGTGACGGCGAAGCTCGACGCTGCGCTGAAGGCGCAAAGCTCGCGCGCGGTCGCTCAGCAGCCCGCGCCGCCGAAGGCGCAGCCCAAGACAGCGGCCAACATCGAGCCGCGGCCAGCGCCGTCAGCCCCGCCCGTGCGCGCTCCGGCCCCGTCGGCGGAAAAGCGCGCTCCGGCTCCTCCGGCGGGAGAGAGTCGCGATGGGCGGCCGGCTTCGGCATGGGAAACCGATACGGTCCATAACATCGCGCCCGGTGACACCCTGCCGCCACTGCCACCACCGCGCGTGATCACGGACCTGCCGCCGAGATTGCAGCAGTCCGAGGACCTTGAGTTCACGTCGGAAGACATCCGCAACGCTGGGCGCGGGTTCTTCGGGTCGATCTCAGCCGGTCTTGCCAGCGCGATCGAGTACACCTTCCAAACCTATGGGCGGCCAAACGGCTACATCCTGGGATCGGAAGGCGGCGCAGCCTTGCTCGCCGGGCTGCGCTATGGCGACGGCCGGCTCGTGACGAAGCTCGGCGGTGAGAAGCAGGTCTACTGGCAGGGGCCGTCGGTTGGATCCGACCTGGGCCTCGCCGGCTCGAGGGTCATGTTTCTCGTCTACAATCTGCGCGACGATCAGGACCTCTTTGCTCGCTTCATTGGCGTCGACGGGTCCGCCTACCTCGTCGGCGGCGTCGGTGTCACGTTCCTGAAAAAAGGCAACGTCATTCTGGCACCGATTCGGACAGGCCTCGGCCTGCGGGTCGGCGCCAGTGTCGGCTATCTCAAGTTCACGCCGGAGCCGAGCCTCAATCCCTTCTGAGGGACGAGGCTCCGCTGCTCTTACTTTCCGCGCCGGTAGGTCTTGCAGGGCCGCGCCTCGGCCTGGCAGCTCCAGGTGTCGCTGGTCTGGGTGCAGCTCAGGTTCTTGCTGGCGGCCAGTTTGAAGCTGCCCCAGGGAGTGCCATATTCCCACGCCGTGAAGCCGGCCCAGTCGCGGATCGCCGCTTCCTCGGCAAGCTTGCGAGACTTCTGGCCGGAGCTCGAGCCATAGTGATAGTGGCTCTCCATGCAGATCCGGTTGCCCTCGCGCTTTTGCGCGTGGATGCCGGAGAGCCCCGTTTCCTCAGCCGCGACCGGCATGGAGACAAGTGATGCCGCAATTGCGGCAAGGGCGACGGTCGTCACTTTGATCATAGTTCCCCCCAAATTCCCGAGCGAAACCGTCTATCAGGCCCTCCGGCCAGTGAATATCGGTCCAAATGCAGCATCTGGCGATGGAGCCTGATGCGTTGCCCAATTGGCACAGGGGGATATGCGGCTTAGTCGGGCGCGAGGACCTACTCCAGCTCTGCGCGTCACGGCTACGCGCTGGGTTGCGCCTCGCGCTCGTGCTCCTCCCTCAGTTCCTTCTTGGACAGCTTGCCGATCAACGTCTTGGGCAGCTGGTCGCGAAACTCGATCTCGGCCGGCAGCTCGATGCGCGATAGCTTCGTCTGCAGATGGGCGATGATCTCGCCCTCGGTGACCGTCATTCCCTGTTTGACCTTGATGAAGGCCTTGGGTGCCTCGCCCCGGTGCGGGTCCTTGATGCCGATGACGGTTACCTCCTCGACGGCCGGGTTCTCGTAGATCGCATCCTCGATGCGGCGCGGATAGACATTGTAGCCAGAGCAGATGATGAGGTCCTTGATCCGGTCGACGATGTAGAGGTAGCCGTCCGCGTCCATCACGGCGACGTCGCCGGTGCGCAGGAAACCGTCGACGAACTGGTCAGCGGTCTCCTCCGGCTTGCGCCAGTAGCCCTTCATTACCTGCGGTCCGCGGACACAGAGCTCGCCGCGCTCGCCCACCGCGACTTCCCGGTGCGGATCGGCCAGATCGCGCAGCGAAACGACGGTATCGGGCAGCGGCAGGCCAATGGAGCCCCGTTTCACCGGGCCCTCGAGCGGGTTGGAGGTGACGATCGGCGAGGTCTCCGACAGCCCGTAGCCCTCGACGAGACGGCAGCCGGTCGCCGCCTCGAACCGCTCCTTGATCTCGAGCGCCAGCGGCGCGCCGCCTGACAGGCAGTACCGCAGCGAGGAGAGGTCGTAGCTGCTCAGTTTCGGATGGTTCAGAATTGCGTTGAACAAGGTCGGCACGCCAGGCATGACCGTCGGTTTCAGCTCATCGATGAGAGCCAGGGCTTCGTCGAGCACGAAGCGGGGCATCAGGATGATCTCGCAGGCGCGCGCGATGCCGAAGTTCAAGACGACGGTCATGGCGAAGACGTGGAAGAAGGGCAGGATTCCCAGCACCCGCTCCTCGGCAGCCCTGATTGCGGGAGCGAACGCCTGGGCCTGCATCACATTGATGAAGATGTTGGCGTGGGTCAGCATCGCGCCCTTGGGCGTCCCCGTCGTGCCGCCGGTGTATTGAAGAATGGCGGTGTCGTTCCAGGTGTCGATCTCCGGCTGCTCGAAGCGGCCGTCGTTGGCCAGGAGATCACGCTCGAGAATGACCTGTGAGGAGACCGCGGACCGGGAGGGGTTGGCCAGGTTCTTGCTCTTGAACAGGCGGTACAGGATGGACTTGGTGGCGGGCAGCAGCTCCGTGAACGAGCAGACGACCGCACGCGCCAGGACGCCTGACTGCAGCAGCGGCTCGATCTTGTCGAACAGCGCCTTGAGGTCGAGCGTGATCATCAGCTCGGTCTCGCTGTCCTCGACCTGGAAGCTGAGCTCGTCCAGCGCGTAGAGCGGATTGTAGTTGACGACGATGCCGCCGATCTTGAGGACGGCGAAGTAGTAGATGATGAAGGTCGGGCTGTTGGGGAGGAAGAGGCCGACCCGTGAGCCCCTGCCGATACCCTGTCTCTGCAACCCAGCTGCCGCCCGGTCGACGAGGCGTCCGATCTCGGCGTAGGTGAGGACCTGTCCCAGGAAGTGGGTGCACGGTTGCTCCGGATGTCCGGCGACGGCATCGTCGAGCAGGGTGAAGATGGGACGCGGCGCGAACTTCTGGTGCCAATCTATTCCAGCAGGATACTTGGCGAGCCAAGGATGCTCGGCGACGGCCGGTCGGGGATCGCCGGGTCCGGGAAATGCGCCCGCAGTCATGACGTTTGCCCTCTGAAGCTACTGTCTGACCTTCTTCTTGGAACATATGTGTCTTGGGTGGACTGGGCGGAGCCTCGCTGTCGATGGTGGCATCAGGCACTTGGTCGCGGATGACGAATCCGCTATCATTGAACATAATTATGCCGCACCGCGCCAGTCCTGCATCCCTGTACCGCTCGAAACAGCGGATTTATTTAAGATCTGCGAAGTAGTGGTATCGGCTGGGCAGGGTTCAGTCTGTCGGCCGGGCCGGTCGGAGGCACGCAGCTGGACACATAAGCCATTTACGGTTATGTGACGCCCGAGCTTGTTCTCCAGACCTCCCTGGATTACTGAGGGTCCAAGCTATACAGGCCCCTATGAACCTGCCGAAGCAGGGTGGGAGAGCGAAATGGACGAAGTCGCGACGAAGATCATCGATATCCTGAAGAAGCACATGAAGGAGCCGCGCGAGGACATCGACCTGTCGACCGCGCTGACCGACCTCAAGATCGAGTCGCTCGACCTTGCCATGATCGTGTTCGACATCGAGGACACGTTCGGCATCGAAATTCCTTACAATGCCAACGAAGAAGCCGCTGATTTCAAGACTGTCGGCTCGGTCGTCGATCGCGTCAAGGCTTTGATGGCGAATGCGGGCGGGGCGGCTGCCAGCGCGAAGGCATCCTGATCCGGTCACACCGGTCGGCGCCAGTATCGAGTACACGGGTCCGTACGGACCCTAGCCAGGACGTCAGGTAACAATGACAAACGCGAGCGGTGGACGCCGCGTCGTCGTCACGGGCATGGGTGTCGTGACGTCGATTGGGCATAACGTCCAGGATTTCTGGGCGGGGATGAAGCGGGGCCAGTCAGGTGTCAGCGAACTCGGCGGCTTCCCGCTCGAGGATCTCAAGATCCTGATCGCCGCGCAGATCAAGGACTTCGATCATCGCGCGCGGCTCAAGGGAGCCAAGCGCGACAAGATCATCATGCACGCCGACCGCTACTCGTGGTTTGCGGCGGCCGCGGCCGATGAGGCTGTGCGCCAGTCGGGTCTCGAGGTGCCGTTCGTCGATCCCTATCGGTCGGCCTGCATCATCGGCTCGGGAGCCGGCGGCCTGACGACCTACGAGGTCGCCTATCGCGATCTCTTCATCCACAACAAGCGTGCGACGCATCCGCTCACACTGCTGCGCATCATCGGCTCGTCAGCGTCCGCGCACGTCGGCATCGAGTACGGGGTCAAGGGTCCGACGTTCGCGACCTGCAGCGCCTGCTCGACCGCGACGCACGCCATTGGCCTCGCACGCGACTACATCCGCAACAACGTGGTCGACGTCGCCATCGCCGGCGCCTCGGAAGCCGTGATCAACTACGGCACCATGAAGGCCTGGCAGGCGCTGCACGTGCTGTCGCCCGAGGGCTGCTTCCCGTTCGCCAAAAAGCGGAACGGCACGGTGCTCGGCGAGGGGGCCGGCATCCTGGTGCTCGAGGAGTACGAGCATGCCCGCAAGCGCGGCGCCACGATCCTGGCCGAGCTGATCGGATATGGGATGACCTCCGACAGCAAGGACATGGTGAACCCCGACGTCGAGGGTCCGCGCGAGGCGATGCGGCTCGCGCTCGAGGATGCCAAGATCGGGCCGGCCGACGTCGATTATCTCAACGCGCACGGCACAGCGACGACGATCAACGACAGGAACGAGACGAACGCCATCAAGGAGGTGTTCGGGGAGCACGCTTACAAGCTCGCCATTTCCTCGACCAAGTCGATGCACGGGCATCCGCTTGGGGCAGGCGGCGGCATCGAGGCGGTGGCCTGCATCAAATCGATCAACGAGGGCTGGGTGCCGCCCACCATCGGCCTCGATGAACCCGACCCGGACTGCGACCTCGACTACATCCCCAACGTCGGCCGCGACAAGAAGGTGCGGTTCGCGATGTCGAACTCGTTCGCCTTCGGCGGTCTCAACGCCGTGCTGGTTTTCGGCGCGCCTCCAGGCTGATATGGCTGACCGGCCGCGCACATCTGTTGTGCGGCTGGCCACCTTCAGGCTCTTCTGAGCCAATGCCGACGAATATTCTTCGCCACACCTCCAGGACGACCGTGGTTCGCGACGCGGGGGAGCGGGCTTTGCACCCCGCTGCAACGGGCCGCACCGTCGAGATCAGGGCCGGGCGGGTCTCTGTCCGTGCGCGCCTCTTCGCCACCCCGACCGCCGATCGCATCTGGCATGCGCTGCCGATCTTCTCGACCGCCCAGCTCTGGGGGCAGGGCGAGGTCTTCTTCGAAACGGCTGTGGAAAGCGGGCGCGAGCGCGGCGCCAAGACCACCGTCACCCCCGGCGAGATCATCTTCGCGCCGGATCGCGACGTGATCGGCATCGCCTTTGCCCGCACGCCCACCTCGAAAGCCGGTGAGCTGCGGTTGTGGTCACCCTCCAACGTCTGGGCTGAAGCGCTCGAAGACGTAAGCGTCTTCCGCTCGGTCAGGCCCGGCGAGAAGGTCGAGGTGCGGCGGCTCGAGGTGGGATCTGCAACCGGTAAGGCCTGAAGACTCCCCACGAAAGTGTCGTTAAGCGCCGAACAGCTCCGGAATGCGCTCCCGCAGCACCCCGGCGAGCTTGTCGAGCGGATCCTCGGTGAGCGGCCGGATGTGGGCGAGCTCGGAGACGAGCCGTTCCGGGGTCAGCGCCGAGATGGGAAGCGCGCGGTACCAGTGGTTGTCGATGAGATACCGACGGTAGTCCTGCTCGTCCGGCGTGAAGGACGCGTGGCTCGGCCGCACGCCGACGACGGCGAAACCCGCCGAGACGCACTCGGAGATCATCGAGCTCGAGTCGTCCGTGCAGACGATTGCCGCGGAGGGCGTCAGCACCTGCCCGAGTGTCCCAGGGCCCGTGGTGCGGACGTCGATGAACCCGGCGATCGCGTCGGTGCCAGCTGCGGCGCGGGCTGCGATGGCGTCGCTGACGGCGGCTGGTGTGCGCCGCGAGTTGCTGATCACCCAGCGGGCGCCATAGGCCGCGTGGGCCTCATCAATGAACGCCAGGAGCCGCTGCCAGTCGCCGTCCGTGAAGCGACATTCCCCGGATGGGCCGCCGATCAGCAGGCCCAAGGTTTGCGGTATTGCGCCGGGCAGCAGCTTGCCTGCCGCTACTCTCGCCCCACTAAGGGCGAGCCCCGAGGGCTTCAGCAGCATGACATGGCGCGGGAGCTTTGCCTGCGAAGCGTATGAGGTCAGGACGAGGCGGAAGCCATCGGGGCGATAGCGGCGGAGCGAACCGTAGTGGACGTTGGGGGCTCCAGTGAGCCGGGCGATGGCGATGCTGGCGGCGAGCGTTTCGGCGCCGGCCGAAACGATCCAGTCGGCGCGCGGCATCTTTACCGGATCGAGACCGTAGGCTGAGCGCAAAAGCCAGCGTGCGGGCACTCCGGCATTGGAGAGGATGGCGAGGAGGCGCCCCGACCAGCGGCGCTGGACATGCAACCTGACGACGTCCACCGGCCCGAGCCGGCGGGCGGCGGCGATCACTCCCTCCGACAGATGATAGTGGCCCGGACGATCGTCCGTGAGGAGCAGGGCGGTAAGCGCACGCAACGGGAGACCCTGTGGCGACGTTGGTGGGCCCGGCAGGACTCGAACCTGCAACCAGACGGTTATGAGCCGTCGGCTCTGACCATTGAGCTACGGGCCCGACTTCGGTGGGCGAAGCAGGCTCTATACCAGACTTCGGGTGTTGTGGAAGGCCGGAGGTGGCGCGCTTTGGACTCAATGTCCCATATAATCGCCGCTGTTTGCAATGCGAGGAGCATCATGTTGCCTAAACCTGCGCTGGCTATCCCCGGGTTGTTACTTCTCGGCGCCGCCGCCTTGGCTGCCCCGCTCGCTGCATCGGTGGCGAAGGCGGCCGAGCAGTCTGCGGAACGCCGTATCAGTGTCCAGGCGTCGGCGACCGTCTCGGCCGAGCCGGATCTGGCGCTGATCTCGACGGGCGTGGTCAGCGAGGCGGACACCGCGCGTGAGGCGCTGGATCGGAATACGCTGGCCATGCGGCGGCTGATCGACGGCCTCAAGTCGGCCGGTCTCGAGGCGCGCGACATCCAGACGACGTCCTTCAACGTCGAGCCACGCTACGAGCAGCCGAAAAGCTACGACCAGCCTGCCGCGCCCAAGATCGTGGGCTACAGGGTGCACAATCAGGTGCAGATCACGGCGCGGGACGTCGGCCGGCTGGGCGAGGTTCTGGACCGGGCGGTGACGCTCGGCGCCAACCAGATCGGGGGCATTCAGTTCGAGGTCAGCAAGGCTGAGACACTGAAGGATGAGGCGCGCCGCGAGGCCATGGCCAACGCGCTGCGCCGGGCACAGCTCTTGACGGCTGCGGCGGGCGTACAGCTCGGCAACGTCATCCGGATCGAGGAGCAGATCGATCAGCATGGGCCATCGCCGATGCCCTATCGCATGACCAAGGCTGACGCAGTCCCCATCGAGCGCGGGACAGCGACACTGCAAGCGACGGTCAACGTGACCTGGGAATTGCAGTAAGTAGCCGAAATCATGGACGTGAGGCCGTGGGTTCACGACCTCACGTCTTCATCATTTGCGACCGGTGAGGTCGATCACTTCCACCTCTTCGGCGAGCGGCTGCGCCCCCGGCTGCAGCGCCCAGTCGGCGGCATTGCGCATCTCGCCGCGCGTGCGCAGGCGTTCGAGTGCCGCGAAATCGATCTTCGCCGAAACCCAGCCCGGCCTGTTGAGGGTGCCTTCCGCGAGCACGCCCGTCATGGAAAGTGCCGCATCTGACGGCACGAAGATGCCGGCCGCGCCGGCGTTCCGATCGACGGCTGGCGACCAGGGCGCATCCCCGACCGTTGGCGACATCGCCGTGGCGATCTGGTTCTCGAGCGCACGGGCGGCGGCGCCGGCGCGCACGCGGTGGTAGCCGGAGACGAACTCCGTGCAGGAGGGAATCAGCACGAGATCGGCCCCCGCTTCGGCCTGGGCGCGAACGATAAGCGGGAACTCGCTATCGTAGCAGATGGCGACGCCGATCCACCCGAGGGTCGTATCGAACACACGCAGATCCTTGCCCGGCGCAACGCCCCAGGCGCGCTCGAACGGCGTCATGATCAGCTTTTCCTGCGCGCCCATCAGACCGGACGGCGTGACGAGCCGTGCCACATTGACGAAGGCGCCGTCCGCGCGCCGGACCGGTCCCGATGGCGTCAGGATATGCACACCATGGCGCGCGGCGAGCTCGGCGTACCAGGCGTCCATCTCGTCGGCGAGGGCGGCGACGGCGGCAAGCGTCCGCTGCAGGTCGGAGGCGATCTCGGATCCGAACGTGGCCGCAATCTCGATCGCGCCGTATTCCGGGAAAACCAGGAGCTCGGCTCCCGTTTCGGCACCCTCGACCACCCATTGGGCGGCATTCGCGCGCCATTCGGCGACGGTTGATGGCTCCCCGATGGGGTACTGGGCGACGGCAACCGTGATGAAATCGCGTCGCGGCATCACAACAGCGGCCTGATCCAGAACTGCATGTCTTTCACGGTCTCCTCGGGCTGGTCGACGTCTTTCCAGGAAAGTTTGCCAATCATCCCTTCCACCATACGATAGTCACGCTTCGTCCAGAATGGATCGAGCGGCCTGTAGTCTCGTGGCCGCAGATGATGGTGCTCGGGGCGGATCACACTGCAGAACGAGGTGAATTCATAGGGGCCCTTCGGGCCGGGCGTGTTGCGGGCATGCTCCTCGCGCCAGTCGAAGAACGCATGCCCGATCTTGCGCCCGCGATACTCGGGCCGGAGCACGGACTCGCCGAAATAGAACACCCGATCCGGATCGTAGCCGTGCGCCTCGAACACCGGGATGAACGAATCAATGTGCCCGCGCAGCGGTGCGGCCGTCGCGGCACCGACGATCTCGTCACCGTCATAGGCAGCGACGATCAGTGCGCCCTCGGAGCTGGCGAAGTCGGCGATGTAGCGTTCCTCGTACTCCATCGTGCCGTCATAGAGATAGGGCCACTCGCGGAACACCTTCATGCGCAGCTTGGCAAGGTGCGGTAGCGCATGCTTCAGCTTATCGCCCGTCAGCGACACGATGACGAAGCTCATGGCTCAAGAACTCCTCGAAACCTGAACGATCCAGTCGGTCAGATTGTAGTAGGTCGTGACACGGGCGATCTTGCCGTCCCGGACGGCAAAGAACGCGCCAGCCGGCAAAACGTAGCTCTGCCCCTCGGCCGGCGGCAGCCCCGTCTCGCTCTCGAGATAAGTGCCATGGACGTTGAACTCGGCGGCAGCGCGCGACCCGTCGGCTGTCGCCATGATCACGATGTCCTGGAGCTCTTCGCGGTAGTGATGCGCCATCCGTGCGCAGAAGGCGTGGAAGCGCTCCTTGCCGACGCGGCGTTCGCCCTGGTTGACGTCGTGGATCACGTCGTCGGCAACAAGGGCCAGCATGCCGTCGATATCGCCTCGATTGAAGCAGTCGTAATAGCGGCGGATCAGGGCCTCGGTGGCGCTCGCGGTGTCGGTCATTGTGCGATTCCTTCTTCGATCGTGGCCCCCTATAGCAACCGCCACCGGATGGCACTATCGCGTGCGACACCGCGAACTGAGGCCCGCACCAGGCGTTTCCTTCCAAAGCTACCGTGAGGGAGTCCGTCATGCCTGAGACGGGGATGGAGAAGCGGCGGAAGGCCATGGTTGCCCGCCAGCTCGCCCGGCGTGGCATCAAGGACGAGCGGGTCCTGGCGGCGATGGGCAAGGTTCCGCGCGAGGACTTCGTGCCGGAGGGATTGAAGGAGTTCGCGTACGAGGATTCCGCCCTGCCGATCGAAGCCGGTCAGACCATCTCCCAGCCCTACATCGTCGCCCAGATGCTCGAGCTGGCGGAGATCGGGCCTGAGGATTGCGTGCTCGAGGTCGGCGCGGGCTCCGGCTACGCGGCGGCGCTCCTCGGCGAGCTCGCCGACCGCGTCATCGGCATCGAGCGGCATGGCGTGCTCGCTCGGAAGGCGCAGAAGCGCCTCGCGGCAATGGGCTACGAGAACGTGGAGATCATCGAGGGCAACGGCGCCAACGGCTGGCCCGACGGGGCGCCGTATGACGCGATCCTGGTCTCTGCGGGCGGCCCGGTTGTGCCGCCGGCACTGAAAAGCGAGCTGAAGATCGGCGGTCGTTTGATCATTCCGGTGAGTGGGTCCGCACACGAGGTGTTGACCCGGATTCGGCGCACCGGGTCGGAGAGCTTCGAGGAGGAGGGGCACGGGCTCGTCGCGTTCGTGCCGCTGGTCGGTGCCGAGGAATGGCCGCCGATGGTCGAGGATCCGATCGACCAGGGCCAGCAGGTCAAACCGCCGGAGACCCGTGAGCAAATGGCCACGGGACTTGCCATTGCAGCGGGAGGCCGTCCTACGACCGCGATCGGGCGCGAGATCATGCGCGGCGCCACGGCGTTCGACGAGCGTAGCGAGCTCGCCGGCATCGTGGCGGGGATGTTCGGCGACCGGCGTATCGTCATGCTGGGCGAGGCCACCCATGGGACGGCGGAATTCTACGATGCGCGGGCCGAGATCACGGCCGAGCTCATCAAGCGGCACGGTTTCAACATCGTCGCCGTCGAGGCGGACTGGTCGGATGCGGCCGCCTACAATCGCATCATCCACGGTGAGCCGGCGACCGACACCGGCTTGTCACCGCCGTTCACGCGCTTTCCGCGCTGGATGTGGCGCAACGACGAGGTGTTCCATCTCGTCACGCGCCTGCGCGACATCAACCGGGAAGGCGGCGGATCACGCGTCAGCTTCTACGGTCTCGACATTTACGGGCTCAACGGGTCCATCGACGCGGTTCTCACCTACCTCGACCGTGTGGATCCAGCAGCGGCGGCCGTCGCACGCGAACGCTACGGCTGCCTGACGCCGTGGCGTGCCGATCCCATCGAGTACGCGCGGATGGCGGCCAGCAGCTACTTCCATTCCTGCCAGGATGAGGCGGCGAAGATGCTCGTCGAGCTGCTCAAGAAGCGCCTCGAGTACACGCAGCACGATGGCTCGGCCTATTTCGATGCCGAGCAGAACGCGCGTGTCGTGGCGGATGCGGAGCACTACTACCGCACCATGTACCGGGGCTCGACCGACTCCTGGAACCTGCGCGACCAGCACATGTTCGAGACCCTGGGGCGGCTCATCGACCACCACGGTCCGGACGCGAAAGCCATCGTGTGGGCGCACAATTCCCATGTCGGCGATGCGCGCGCCACCGAGATGGGACAGGTGCGGGACGAGCACAACATCGGTCAGCTTGCGCGCCAGCGCTGGGACGATGATGTGGCGCTCGTCGGCTTCGGCACCGACACGGGCACGGTGGCGGCAGCGGCGGTCTGGGATGGACCGATGGAGGTGAAGCGCGTGCGCCCGGCCCGGGAGGGCTCGTACGAGGCCTGCTGCCGGGAGAGCGGCGTCCCCGCCTTCATCCTCGACCTGACGCCGAACCAGGGCCGCGACCTCCTCGATCTCCTGTCAGAGCCGCGGCTGGAACGGGCGATCGGCGTCATCTACCGGCCAGAGACGGAGCTCATTTCGCATTACTTCTCGGCCGACCTGACGAAGCAGTTCGATGCCTGGATCTGGTTCGAGGAGACGAGGCCCGTCACCGCAGTGCCCGTGACCGGCGTCAGCGATGAGCGGGAAACTTACCCGATCGGGTTGTAGTCCGCTGGGGCGGACTGCTCAGGCGAATCGTGGCAAGCCTCGCGAGCCGTTTCCGCCCGCTTCTCCAGCACAATCAGATCGGCCTTCTCACGCAGTCCGCGTTGGCCCGCGGCGAGAACGAGGTCGAGATGCTCGAGCAGCGCCGCGCGCTGCTGGTCATTGGCCTGCTCAGCGAGTTGGCCAATCTTCTCGGCAAGGCGGATCAAAATGGCGGCGTGCGTTTCCCCAGCCTGGCGGATTTGCGTAAAGGCGACATCGAGAATGCCCCGAAAACTGGACCCCGGTGCGAGAAGCCGCACGTTGTCTTTGTCATCTCGCCAGACTTCCTGCGGAGGCCCGTGCTCCAGCACCTGCCCGAGTGAGAGGGCCAGCCGATCGATGGCCGCCAGCGCCGTATAGGGGTCGTTGATACCGCTCGACAGCGCCCTCAACGCAATCTCGACCAGCTGCCGAACCGAGAACTCTACATCCTGCACCACCGTGCGTTCCGGGCCGATCAGAATACTACTCTCTATTTCGTTGCGCAGATCGTCAGTGAGCGCTGAAGGCGGGACGACCCAGCCGTAGACCCCATTCTCTAGCACGTGGTGGCCCGGGCGGATGCTCAGTTCGACGATCGCGTCGGCGTCGGCCGCAGCGGCACAGATTTTGGCGTGTTCCATCACCTGCACATAGCCGCCGCAGCGCGTCCGCAGCAGCTGACCCGTATGTCGGGCGAGAGGCGCACCGGCAATCGGGTCCTCAATGCCACGCTCGGGCAGGTATTGGGCGATGGCCCGGTCGAGCGCCGAGCCGACGCGGTCAATCATGGTGTCGGATACGATCGCTCGGGCGAGGTGGTGTACGAATAGGACCAGGGCCACTACGCTGGTGATGACCAATCCCGTGCCAATGGTCACCGCCAAATTCGGCACGCTGTCGAGCCCTCGACCTTGCACAATTCGTAAGACGATCAGGAGGTAGACAGCCGTACCAATGAATACCCCGAGCGCAGTCTGGGTCCGGCGGTCTCCCATGAAGCTGAGAATAAGACGCGGACCGAGCTGCTGTGCAGCCAACGTCAGCACCACCATCGTGATCGAAATTGCGAGCGTCGCCATGTTGATCATCGAGCTGAGCAGATTGGCAAGAAAATCCGCCGCATTCTCGCCAGTGCCGCTGTAGATCCACCAGGCGGATCCGTCGCCGAGTATGCGGACTTCCACCGCCACAGTTGCCAGCGCAGCGCCGATCACCACGAAGGCAAGCGGCAGCGCCCAGAGACTTTCCCTCAGGTAAGACCAGAATGCGATCAAGCGAGCGAACATGCGGCACTCGTCTCCAGTAATTCTGAAGTAATGCTGTTCTTTGCTGGCAGATAAGATCTGTCAAATACAGAATTTCTCATCCGATGCTCAATCGGATGCAGGAACAGGATGCGGTCGCCGGCGTTGATCGAGCAACTAATGGCGGATCCCGACGACACTCGCAGGCTTGAAGCCCGGGACCTGGTGATCATTCCTTTGGTGGCCGAAACCGTACGTGGCGGGAGGCGGTTCCGGACGACCGCGAAGGTCCGGGTCAGGATCGCGGTGGACACACAACACCGGACCCTCATGAGGAGCGGCTTATCGACATTCGTGAGGTGCGGACCGAAGACGGGCTGATGGTCATTCGAGGAGCGGCTGCTCGTCGAGACCGTCTGGTTCTGGTCGAGGAGATCCACCTTAATCGACGGCAGACACGGTGGACCGTCGAGGTTCCCGTCTTACTGCGGAGAGAGCGCGCCGAGGTCGAGCGCATCGCCGACGAAGCCCGACGAGCCGCCAGCAGGAGTTGATCATGGACAGGACACTGTCTGCTCTGTTCGACGACCGGACAGACGCAGTTTCGGCCGCAGACGATCTGGTCGCGGCGGGAATAGCGCGCGAAAACATTTCCGTCGTTTCGGAGGCCGAGCCGCCGGACACCGGAGCGCCGGGGACCGCCTATGGGACGCCTAGCGGCGAGCGGGGCTTCTGGGCCACCCTTGCCGACCTTTTCATGCCCGAGGAGGACGTCGCCACCTATCGGGAGGGTGTCAGCCGCGGCGGCGCCACGCTGATCGCCAGGATAGACGACGGCCTCGTCGACCGTGCCATCGACATTCTCGAGACACACAATGCCGTCGATCTCGCGGAGCGCGCGCAGGGTCATTCTGCACCCGCTGCCACGGAACTCACCGCGAAGAGCGGTCGTGTGCGCG
>JAEZHL010000106.1 GCA_023416575.1 Pseudomonadota bacterium | reverse complement strand
GCCAGCAACCGGCGAGCGAAGGACCGGCGACTCCGGGCCAGCAGGACTCGACTCCGCGTGGCGGCATCCTCGACCGGCTGCAGCCTCCGGGCGCTCCCAGCGTGCCGCAGACCCGCTGACGCGGGTTACCGCTGCAAGAGATTTACTGAAGAAGAATTTACCGGCTTCTCTTCAGCGGAGCCGGTTCAGTTCCTTGTTGCAAAGGCGGAGCGCTACTGAGGAGGCGCAAAATAGTGGTGTGTCGGGCAAAAAATTGCTCTCCAACTGATTCATTTTGAAACTATCGCCTCAAGGCAGTCTCCAAGAGCGTCGCGTTTCAAGCAGCGACAATCCGAACCATGGATGGAAAATTTTCTGACGTGCTGGCCTACACCATCTGAATACCAAAAGTGGTAGGAAGCACCACGGCCGAGGAGATCAACATCTATAGTCGACTCACACGTTCCATTCAGAACCTGTTCTCGGATGAGTTCGAAGCGGACTAAGGGGAGGCTGTCGGGTGCTATAGCATAGTAGAAATTGAAGCTGGTTCCGATAGCTGCGACCGTGGTTAGCTCTGTGATGTCATCGAGCTTCTTAGGGAGGCTATCGAGCCAGTGAATTTCCATCGCCTTCAATACTGACGCCACGCTTGGCTTCGTGGCCTTGTCTATTGCCCTATCTTGGGAAGTCGCGATTATCGGACGACCCGTTAAACCTGCATAGAAATTGTAGGTGATTAAACAGGCGGCAACAGCTACGATGATGCGGGCTATGCAAGCCCACACGAATATGCCCTGAGCGATTCGCTTACCAGCAGCGCGCCAGACCCCAACAATGGCCCACACTGCAAACGCCACGAAGAGAACAACGCCTCCCAATATGGCGATCTGAATACCCTTAGGGCGCAGATACGGACTAAGAACGACTAGGGCGTTGTTAACCCACCAAGTCAGTAGATAATTTGCCGCAGCTCCCAAGGCAACAAAGTTGAACCAGTACGAGATTGCTAAACTGTACTCGCCGCGCCAATGGGTTGAGAAAAACACACATTGCCCCCAAAATTTGCCGAAAGCAGCAGCTAGCATTTATTTGCATGATCAGCAATCGTCCTAATGCGGAGGCCGGCATCGTGCGAGCAGCGGCCGCTCTTCGCTGGTGATCGGCTGCAAGTATCCGCGCTGAGACATCACCGCTTCAGCAGAAACTCCGCCTCGATCGTGATCCAGATCTCGTCCGAGATCAGCGGCAGGGCGCGCGTCAGGCCCCAGTCGCTGCGCCGGACCTTGGCGGTCGCCGTGAAGCCTGATGCCCATTTGCCGTTGTAGGTCGGGTTGATCGAGGCGAACGGGTGCTCGCCGGTGAAATTCCAGATCACCTGCAGCGTCACCGGCCGCGAGATGCCCATGATCGTCAGCTCGCCGTCGACCTCGCCGGTCCGATCGCCGGTGGTCCGGACGCTGATGCTCCTGAACGTGATGATGGGGTGGCGGGCGACATCGAAGAAGCTCTCGCTCTTCAGATTGTCGTCGTACTCCTTGATCCCCGTCCAGATGCTCGCGGGCTTGATGACAACGTCGACCGAGGCGCCCTCGGGATCGGCCGGCAAGAAATTGAGCCTGCCGTCCACCTCGCGGAACAGGGCAGACTGCCGTGACAGGCCGAGATGATCCCAGGTGAACCTGACGGAGGTGTTCTGCTTGTCGAACTCCCACGTATCGGCCGCAGCGGGGAAGGCTCCCAGGAGCACGGCCAGCGCCGCGACAGTGAGCAGATGACCAGCGCGACGCAACGCACGATATGGAAGAAGGCAAGCCATGACCGAATGATTCCCGACCGGAGATTTGTGCGAGCAAGCAGTATCCGGAAGCTCCCAGCCCACCGTCAGTGGGTCGATAGCCGCAACACCAGCACAATGTGACCTGAAGTTGGCCGCTGGCTCACAAACCCGCCGCCATGCCGCCGTCGACGGCCAGCTCGGCGCCGGTAATGAAGGCGCTGTCGTCCGAAGCGAAGAACAACGCGGCGCGTGCGACCTCGTCCGCGGTGCCGAAACGGCGGAGCGGGGTTTGGTCGAGAAGGGCCTTGTTGATCGCCGGATTCCTCAGCACGCGCTGGGTCAGGGCGGTTTCGATGAAGCCCGGCGCCAGCGCATTCACGCGGATGCCGAACGGCGCGTACTCGACCGCCAGGGCGCGGGTGAGGGCCGAGACGGCGCCCTTCGTCGCCGAGTAGCCAGCGAGCTGGCGCAGGCCGCGGCTCGCCATGATCGAGGACAGGTTGATCAGCGAGCCCCGACCCGAGACCCGGAGCAGGGGGAAGCCGTCCCGCGCGACGCGCACCACGCCATCGAGGTTGACCTCGCGGATGCGCACCCAGTCGGCGTCGCTCATGTGGCGGAAGTCGCCGCGGACATTGAGGCCGGCATTGTTGACGATAACATCGAGACGGCCGTGCCGCTGCTCGACATCGCGGAAGAGCGCGGTCACGTCCTGGCCGCGCGAGATGTCAGCGGTTATGGCCGCCGCGCTCCCGCCAGCATCGGTGACCGCCGCCGCCGCACGTGCCGCCGCCTCGCCGTCGATGTCGGCCAGGTAGACGAATGCCCCTTCGGCCGCGAAGCATCGAGCGATGGCAAAGCCGATTCCTGCGCCCGCTCCTGTGACCAGCGCAATCCGCTGATCGAGCCTTCCCGTCGAATTCGTCACGCACCACTCCCACTTGCCGACCCGGCGCCGCCAGAACCGATAAGTAGATCAGGGTCATCCGGCAAGTCCCCCGACGGCGTGTTCGTCAACAGGCAATCCGTCATCGGCACGAGCGTGCGGCGAAATTTGCCGGGATGGAACGGCATGCAACTCGTGCTATGCGTGCGGCAAACAACCATGCCAGCAAGGAGCAGGAGATGCAGCAGTCTGCGGCGGCGCCGATTTCAGGCGTGTACCCCATTGCGCCGACACCATTCACCGAGCGGGGCGAACTCGACCTCGACGGCAAGCGCCGTGTCCTCGACTGTATGATCGACCAGGGTGTCGATGGCATCTGCATCCTCGCCAACTACTCCGAGCAGTTCCTGCTTTCGGACGAGGAGCGCAACGCTGTGCTCGAGGTGTCCCTGGCGCATGTCGCGGGCCGCGTGCCGGTCATCGTCACCTGCAGCCACTACAGCACCGATCTCGCCATTCAGCGGGCGCGTGCGGCGGCCAAGGCCGGTGCGCGCATGCTCATGATGATGCCGCCGTACCACGGCGCGACGCTGAAGGCGGACGAGAAGGGCATCTTCGAGCACTTCCAGCGTGTTGCTGACGCGGCCGGCATTCCGATCATTGTGCAGGACGCGCCTTTGAGTGGCATCACGCTGTCGGTGCCGTTCCTCGTCCGGCTGGCGCGCGAGCTGCCGCTGGTGCGCTATTTCAAGATCGAGGTGCCGGGAACCGCGGCGAAGCTCAGGGCGCTCATCGAGACCGGTGGCGATGCGATCACGGGTCCGCTCGACGGCGAGGAATCTATCACGCTGATGGCCGACCTCGACGCCGGCGCAACGGGCACGATGCCGAGCGCGCTGCTGCCCGACCTCATCAAGCCGGTTCTCCAGCACCATCGCGCGGGACGGCGCGCCGAGGCCATGGCCGGCTATGCGCGCATCCTGCCACTCATCAACTTCGAGAACCGCCAGTGCGGTTTGCGGGCCACCAAGACGGTCATGCAGGCTGGTGGCGTCATCAAGAGCGATGCGGTACGACACCCGCTGGAGCCCCTGCACCCGCGGACGCGGGCCGAGTTGCTCGAGCTCGCAGCGGAAGTGTCACCTCTTGCGCTGAGATGGGGTAAGTAAGCGCGGAACGCGCGAAGTCTCGGACCTGAATGGACGCACTTGCCCGACCCACCATCGGGCAAGTGCTGAGTTGCGAGAAAGTCATGCTGCGTCGCCTGGCAGACAGCGCCTTCAACAATGCCTACGTCCTGCTGAGCCTGATGGCGCTGTTCTGGGCGGGCAACCAGGTGCTCGGACGCGCAGCGGCCGGCGAGGTGCCGCCCGTGGCGCTGTCGTTTCTGCGCTGGACGCTGGCGACACTGTTCGTGCTGCCGTTCGCCTGGCCGCACATGAAGCGCGATTGGCCGACCGTCCGCAAGCACTGGCTGTTCCTGGGCTTCCTCGGCGTCATCGGCGGCGGGGCGTTCAATACGCTCCAGTACATCGGCCTCAATTACACGACGGCGCTCAACAGCCTGGTCCTGAACTCGACGGGCCCGATCCTGATCGCGATTGCCTGTGTGCTGATCTTCAAGGACCGGCTCACGCCACCGCAGATCGCCGGCACCATCATATCGATGGCGGGTGTGCTGGTGGTCGTCTCGCGCGGTGACCTCGAGCTGCTGTCCACTTTCAGCCTGAACCGTGGTGACCTGCTGATCGTCTTCGCCATGGCCATCACGGGCATCTACACCGCGTATCTGCGGCTCAGGCCCGAGATCCACTGGATCACGTTTCTGTTTTGCCTCTTCCTTGCGTCCAGCCTGTTCAACGCGCCGCTGGTGATGATCGAGGCTGTCGTGTTCGGAAAAGTCGTGCAGCCGACTTTGTTCACCGTGCTCGCGGTCGGTTACGTGTCGATCTTCCCGAGCATCGTCGCCTATTTCTGCTTCACGCGCGGGGTCGAGCTGATCGGCGGCGTGCGGGCCGGCATCTTCCTACACCTCATCCCGCTGTTCGGCGCCTTGATGGCCATCGGCCTGCTCGGTGAGCCGCTGGCGCCGTTTCACGTCGTGGGCTTCGTGCTGATTCTGGCGGGCGTGGCGCTGACGAGCCGCAAGCCTTAGTGGCCTGCGGCTCGAACCGTTCACTCTAAATTGCGCTCATTGCGGCTTCGATGCGGGCGATCCGGTTGACGGGGTGCCCGTGGCCGGAGGAGTCGTCGTGGGCGGTGTCGTCGTGGCTCCGGGCGTGCCCGGCGACGAGGTCGTCGTCTGAGGCGTCGTTTGTGGCGTCGTCGCCGTTGTCGTCGGTCCTCGTGGGAAGGCGAAGGCTATGATCAGCCCCACGATGATGACCGCAGCGATCAACCACATAATCCGGCTATCCATGCCGACCTCCAAGAGCTTGCCTGATACCGGAGCAACGTTGAGAGCGCGTGTGCGTTCCAAATCGCGGGCTCGGGGTGCCGCGCGTGGTGAACTGCGAGTTGTGCAGGAAGCAAAAGAAATGACGTCGGAACTGCTCCCGAGGCTGTGCCGGGAGAGGGCACATCAGACGCTGAACCATACCCCTGCCGAGGCGTTCCATGCTTGGCCGACCCCGCATGGCGGAAAGGGAGCATGGATATGGGGCACGAGAATCCCGGCAAGAAGACGCAGCAGGACGAGGGAAAGCAGCCGGCTCAACAAAGTCGCCGCGACATGCATCCGGCCGGTCCCCACGCGCGGCCGGAGCTGACGAACAACGACGCTACGCCTGGAACCGGCGCCCTGCCGGACGTGACCGAGAGCGGGGATGTCGATCCCGGCAGCGAGTGAGTTGAACGTCGGCAGGGGCGCTACAACCTAAATGTATGCAGGCCAGACGGATAACGCCGATGGACAAGGGCTTCCCGTATTGGATGTGGTCCGAGGCGTGCGACATGCTCGCGCGCGCCGAGCGTCTGCACCAACAGTTCTTCCAGCCACAGTACCCGGCCACACAGCAACCGTCATGGCGGCCACCGGTCGACATCCTCGAAACCGAGGACGAGGTGCTGATCTTCATCGCCCTGCCGGGGGTCGATCCGGAAAGGATCCAGGCGGTCATCGAGCACGATGAGCTGGTGATCGCCGGCACACGCGTCCTACCGGCCGCCTTCAGGACCGCCGAGATTCACCGCCTCGAGCTGCCACAAGGGCGCTTCGAGCGCCGCATTCGCCTGCCGGAGGGGAGCTATCGCGCGATCCGCTGGTCGGCAAGCCAGGGCTGCCTGCTCATACGCCTCTCGAAAACTGGAGAACTCTGATGGCTGAGTCGGAGGCCCCCAAAGCTGCACCCGAGACCGAGCGCCCAAGCCCACCCGCGGACACGCTGATCATTCTTCCGGTGCGCGACATGGTGCTGTTCCCCAAGGTCGTGTTTCCGATCACGATCGGGCGCCAGCGTTCGGTTCTCGCCGCGCAGCAGGCCGTGCGCGAGCAGCGGCAGATCGGCGTGCTCACGCAGCGTGACCCGGCGGTGTCCGACCCGGCCCCCGTCGACCTCTACCGGATGGGCACGGTGGCCAATATCGTCCGCTTCGTCACCGGCACCGACGGCACGCACCACATCGTCTGCCAGGGGGAGGAGCGCTTCCACGTCACCGAGTTCCTGAGCGGCTGGCCCTATTTCGTTGCCCGCGTGCTGCGCATTCCCGATGCCGAGACGCGCACGCCCGAGGTCGAGGCGCGCTTTCTACATCTGCAGCGGCAGACGATCGAAGCTCTCGAGCTCCTGCCGCAGGCGCCCAAGGAGATGATCTCGACCATCCAGGCGGTGACCTCGCCCGGCGCGCTCGCCGATCTGGCAGTCGCCTATATGGACGTTCTGTCATCCGAAAAGCAGGAGATCCTGGAGACGGTCAATCTCGCGGTGCGGATGGAGAAGGTGTCCAAACTGCTGGCGCACCGTATCGAGGTCCTGCGCCTTTCGCAGGAGATCAGCAAGCAGACGAAGGCGGCGCTCGATCAGCGGCAGCGCGAGGTCCTGCTGCGCGAGCAGATGGCCGCGATCCAGCGCCAGCTCGGCGAGGGCGAGGACAGCAAGGCGCAGGAGATGGCGGATCTCGACGCCGCCATCACGAAGGCGGAAATGCCGAAGGATGTCGAGGACCACGCCCGCAAGGAGCTGCGACGGCTGAGCCGGATGCCAGAAGCCGCTGCCGAGTACGGCATGGTGCGCACCTATCTCGACTGGCTCGTCGAGTTGCCCTGGGCGTTGCCGGAGGAAGCGCCGATCGACATCGACGAGGCGCGCAAGATCCTCGACCAGGACCACTACGGGCTCGAGAAGGTGAAGCGGCGCATCATCGAGTATCTGGCGGTGCGCAAGCTGGCACCACAAGGCAAGGCCCCCATCCTGTGCTTCGTCGGTCCACCGGGGGTCGGCAAGACGTCGCTGGGCCAGTCGATCGCGCGCGCCATGGGCCGCAAGTTCCAGCGCGTCAGCCTCGGTGGCGTTCACGACGAGGCCGAAATCCGTGGCCATCGCCGCACCTACGTCGGCGCCATGCCCGGCAATATCATCCAGGCGGTGCGCAAGGCCGGATCACGCAACTGCGTGCTGATGCTCGATGAAATCGACAAGCTCGGAGCCGGAATCCAGGGCGATCCGGCAGCTGCCCTGCTCGAGGTGCTCGATCCCGAGCAGAACACCACGTTCCGCGACAACTATCTCGGCGTGCCCTTCGACCTCAGCCGGATCGTGTTCATCACGACGGCGAACATGCTCGACACCATCCCCGGGCCGCTGAGCGATCGCATGGAGATCATCAGTCTCGCGGGGTACACGGCCGAGGAGAAGCTGCAGATCGCGCGACGCTACCTCGTCCGCAGGCAGCTCGAGGCCAACGGTTTGAAACCGGAGCAGGTCGAAATCACCGATGAAGCCCTGAAGGAGATCATCGACCACTACACGCGCGAAGCGGGCGTGCGCTCCCTGGAGCGGGAGATCGGCAAGGCGCTGAGGAATGCCGCCGTTCGCATCGCTGAAGGCGCGACGCAGCACATCCGGATCGATACTGGCGATCTGCAGACGGTGCTCGGAGCGCCGCAGTTCGAAAGCGACGTCGCCATGCGCACGAGCGTGCCGGGCGTTGCAACGGGGCTCGCGTGGACGCCGGTCGGCGGCGATATCCTGTTCATCGAGGCGACGCGCATTCCCGGCTCGGGCAAATTGATCCTGACAGGGCAACTGGGCGAGGTGATGCGGGAGAGCGCGCAGGCGGCGCTCAGCATCGTCAAGAACCGGGCCGAATCCCTCGGGATCGACCCCCAACGTTTCGAGACGATTGACATCCATATTCACGTCCCTGCTGGTGCCGTGCCCAAGGATGGACCGAGTGCCGGCATCGCCATATTCCTGGCGCTGGTGTCACTCCTCACCCGGCGGTGCGTGCGCAGCGATACGGCGATGACTGGCGAGATCAGCCTGCGCGGCCTCGTGCTGCCGGTCGGCGGCATCAAAGAGAAGGTCGTTGCCGCGGCCCGGGCCGGCATCAAGCGGGTTCTGCTGCCCTCGCGCAATCGGAAGGACTACGAGGAGATCCCGGAGCAGGCGCGGAAGGACATCGAGGTCATCTGGATCGAGCGTGTCGAGGAAGCCATCGCTGCCGGAATTGTGCACCGCGAGGAGACCGCGCCACCGCCGCAGCAGACCGAGCAGGCGGCGGAATAGAAGCTGGCCGCCAGGGTTATGAGCTGAGGAAATAAAATGGGGCCGACATTCCTGTCGGCCCCATAATCTTCGGTCAGGCGAGGAGGGGAGTGCCCTCCTTCTGCAGTTGCGTCGAGCGCGCGTCAGTCGAGGTCCGCCACGGGTGACTGATCGTCCTTCAGCCGGTGGGCGAGCGCCGCCTCGATGAAGGGGTCGAGATCGCCATCGAGGACGGCGCTCGGATTGCCGCTCTCCACCCCGGTCCGGACGTCCTTGACGAGCTGATAGGGCTGCAGGACGTAGGATCGGATCTGATGGCCCCACCCGATGTCGGTCTTGCTGGCCGCCTCGGCGTTCGCCTTTTCCTCGCGCTTCTTCAGCTCGAGATCGTAAAGGCGGGCACGCAGCATGGCCCAGGCGATCGCGCGGTTCTTGATCTGCGAGCGCTCCTGCTGGCTGGCCACGACGATGTTGGTCGGAATGTGCGTGATGCGCACCGCCGAATCGGTCGTGTTGATGTGCTGACCGCCGGCGCCCGACGCACGATAGGTATCGATGCGCAGCTCGCTGTCGTTGATCTCGATGTCGATCGAATCGTCGATCACCGGATAGACCCACACGCTCGAGAAGCTGGTGTGGCGCCGCGCGGAGCTGTCATACGGGCTGATGCGCACCAGCCGGTGCACGCCGCTTTCCACCTTGGCATAGCCATAGGCGTTCTCGCCCTTGATCAGCAGCGTGGCCGATTTGATCCCCGCCTGCTCGCCGGCGTGATAGTCGATCAGCTCCACCTTGTAGCCGCGGCGCTCGGCCCAGCGCGTGTACATGCGCTGGAGCATCTCGGCCCAGTCCTGGCGCTCGGTGCCGCCGGCGCCGGCGTTGATCTCGATATAGGTGTCGTTGCCGTCGGCCTCGCCGGCCAGCAGCGCCTTCACCTTGTCCTCGGTCGCCTTGCGCGCGAGTTGCGCCAGGGCCTGCGTGCCCTCCTGCGCCATCTCCTCGTCACCCTCGGCCTCTGCCATCTCGATCAGCTCGACAGTGTCGGACATTTCGCGCTGGATCGCGCGCGTCGCCGTAATCGCCTCGTCCAGCCGGCGGCGCTCGCGCATCACGTCCTGCGCCGCCTTGGGGTTCTCCCACAGCGTCGGATCCTCGACACGCGCGTTCAGTTCGTCCAGCCGCCGCACGGCACGATCCCAGTCGAGGAACCGCCGCACCAAAGCCAACGCCTCGTTGATCGTGTCGACATGGGCCTGCGCTTCAGCGCGCATGGTTATTCTCCGCTTCTGGCGTCAGTCCAGCACAAGTCGGGAATCCCCTGCGGCACGAGCAACGCGTCAGTGGCGGGAGATCCCGGCCTGCGCTGGGATGACGATTTGGTTGGCGGACTTAGGGCCTCAACAACGACGACACAATGCCGCCCGTTATGGCTCTAGTAGATGCCGCCCTCGCGCTGCAGGAAGTCGCTGTCGCTTGGCTTCTTCTGCTCGCCGCTGCTCG
>JAEZHL010000052.1 GCA_023416575.1 Pseudomonadota bacterium | reverse complement strand
GGCGCGACGCTGGCACGAACCGTTGAGATGCTGGCCGCCGACCGCGCGCACTGCCGCGAGATGGGCGCGCGCGCCAGACGGGCATTCGAGGACGATTTCGACCGAACGATTGCCGTCGAGCGCTGGCAGGCCCTGTTGCAGGATGTCGCTGGCCGAAGCGGGGCCGTAGACCAACTTCTCGCATGGGCGAGAGCTGTCGCGGATCATGAGCCGCGCGGGCGCCCTTCCTCGGCAAGGAATGCGGCGTAGGCGCTCGCCAAGCCTTCCCGCAGGCCGATGCCCGGCCGCCAGCCCAACGCGCGGATCTTGGCATCGCTCATCAGCTTGCGCGGCGTCCCGTCCGGCTTCGAGAGATCGTTGACGATCGCCCCGGAGAAGCCCACCACCCGGCAGATCTCCCGCGTCAGGTCGGCGATGGTGATGTCTTCTCCCGACCCGACATTGATGTGCTCGCTGTCGGAGTAGTGCTGCATCACGAAGACGAGCGCATCGGCGCAGTCGTCGGCATGCAGGAACTCCCGCCGCGGGGCACCCGTGCCCCAGACGACCATCTCCTTGTCACCGCGCAGCTTCGCCTCATGCGCTTTGCGCAGCAGTGCCGCGATGACGTGGCTCGATTGCAGGTCGTAGTTGTCACCCGGACCGTAGAGGTTGGGCGGCATCGCGGAAATGAAGTCGCAGCCGTGCTGCTTACGATAGGCTTGGCAGAGCTTGATGCCGGCGATCTTGGCGATCGCATACCACTCGTTGGTCGTCTCGAGCGGCCCGCTGAGCAGGGCATCCTCGCGGAGCGGCTGCGGCGCAAGCTTTGGGTAGATGCACGATGAGCCGAGGAAAAGAAGCTTCTCGACGCCGATGCGGTGCGCACCGGCGATGATGTTCGCCTCGATCATCAGGTTGTCGTAGAGGAACTCGGCCGGCCGCGTGTCATTGGCGAGGATCCCGCCGACCTTGGCGGCGGCCACAAATACCGCTTGCGGACGATTGGCATCAAGCCAACGCGCAACGTCCGCCTCGCGGCGCAGGTCGACCTCGCGGCGATCTGCCGTCAACAACACGCATCCTTCGCGCCCCAGGCGACGCATCAGCGCTGCGCCGACCATGCCGCGGTGACCGGCGACCCAAACGCGCTTGCCGCGCAGGCCGTAGCGTTGGCCCTTGCTCACTTCCGCCGATGCGTCCATCAGCTCCCTCGCCGCCGTTCCCGCCTATCCGCGTGTGCGCCGTCGTGCCGGTACTCCGCCTCAATCGACTTGAGGTCAGCCGCGACCATCTCTGCAACCAGCGAAGCGAAGCTCGTCTTCGCCCGCCACCCGAGCTTTTCCCTCGCCTTCGCAGCATCGCCGAGGAGCAAATCGACCTCCGTCGGGCGGAAATAGTTCGGGTCGACGCAGACGAGCGTTTTTCCGGACCTCATGTCCACGCCCACCTCATCGATGCCCTCGCCGCGCCAGACGATGCGGCGATCGACGCAGGCGAAAGCCTGCTCGACGAACTCGCGCACCGAATGCGTCTCGCCGGTGGCGAGGACGTAGTCGTCGGGCTTCTCCTGCTGCAGGATGAGCCACATGCCCTCGACGTAGTCGCGCGCATGTCCCCAATCGCGCTTGGCCGAAAGATTGCCGAGATAGAGCCGCTCCTGCAGCCCCTTCTCGATCGCCGCCACCGCACGGGTGATCTTGCGCGTGACGAATGTCTCGCCCCGCGTCGGCCCCTCGTGATTGAACAGGATGCCGTTCGAGGCGTGCATGCCATAGGCCTCGCGGTAATTCACCGTGATCCAGTAGGCATAGAGCTTGGCCACTGCGTAGGGTGAGCGGGGATAAAACGGCGTCGTCTCCCGCTGCGGAACCTCCTGCACCTTGCCGTAGAGCTCCGATGTCGAGGCCTGCTAGAAGCGCACCTTATCGCCGCTGCCGAGGATATGGATCGCCTCGAGCAGGCGCAGCGTGCCGAGCGCATCGGCGTTGGCCGTGTACTCCGGCGTTTCGAAGCTGACCTGCACGTGGCTCTGCGCCGCCAGATTATAGATCTCATCCGGCTGGTGCTCCTGCACGAGGCGAATGAGGTTCGTGGCGTCCGTCAGGTCGCCGTAGTGCATAAAAAACCGCGTGTCGCCCTCGTGCGGATCGACGTAGAGGTCGTCCACGCGGGCGGTATTGAATGACGAGGACCGCCGCTTGATGCCGTGAACGGTGTAGCCTTTGTCGAGCAGGAAGCGGGCCAGATAGGCTCCATCCTGCCCGGTGACGCCCGTGATCAGTGCCACCCGGTTTGACATCCTCACTCCTGAACCGCCGTTGGCATCAGCTCTGGCTCCTGACGCGGCAAACACCATGGGTCGTCACGTCGATTGGACCCCGCCCCGTTCAGCACAAACTTGTTCTGTGGTGGCCTTTATCCTGACGCTCTGACTGAGCAATTCCATGAGGAGCACCAGGCGGTCCTTCTCATCCATGCCGATGATCGTGGCTGCGAGGCCGTCGAACGGTCCCCCGCGCATGCGGATCTGCTGACCCACGCGGTAGGGCTCCGACGGCTTGACGATCACGCCATCGACCTCGCGGGCCTTGAGGCTTTGGACGAGATCGCCCTCAACGTAGCTCAGGCTATCTCCGAACCGCACGAGGGAGCGGACACCGTAGGTCGACAGGATCGGCCGCCAGCGCGAAACAGCCGGATCGATCCGCACGAACAGGTATCCGGGGAAGAGCGGACGCAACACGTCTTTGGTCCGCCGGGCATGGCGCACCTGCCGCGCGATCACGGGGCAGTATGCGTCGAACTCCTGGCGGGCCAGATTTTCGAGGGCGATGTGCTCCCGGTGCGGGTGCGTGTTGACCGCAATCCAACGCTCACGCGCCGACCCAGGAACTTCCCCCGCCGCCGGAGCCGCATCTGCTAACGTTTCAGAATCACTGCCGGCTTGAAGTACGCCCATTACAAGCCGAGCCTCCCAACTCTACAACCGCCATTACATGGCCGATGCCAACTCTACTTCCGGCAGCACCAAACGTCTACTGATGCTCAGTATCGTGATTTAACGGCCAACACCAATCCCCTCGCCATTTCATCCCCGGAATTTTGCAAACCGGCGGTCGCGGGATGGCTTCTGTGATCGTTTTCGGCCAAGCATGAGTTGCGCCAGCAATTGCGCTGAGCAATCACATTCACGCGCTGTTCCAGCAGCCGCCTGCCCTGCAATCAGCCAATTCGCTCTCGTCGACAGTGCTGTGACGGTGGCTCGCTCCATCGCCACCGCCATCTCATGATCGCGCAAAGCCTCTTGCACGATTGCTGAGACTCCATCAAAGTCGCTCCTAACGCATACATTACCGGACGCGCACTCAACCTTGGACGCCCTTACGCCACCTCAGGACGCCGCGATGCCGTCGCCATCCGCCCAGCGCTCGTCACGCTCGACGGATGCTGTCTACGGGCGTTTGAAGCAGTACATCCTCGACAACCACTATCCGCCTGGCGCGCAAATCCTGGAAAGCGCAGTCGTCCAGGAGTTGGGCGTGTCGCGAACCCCCGTGCGCGAGGCGTTCGTCCGTCTCCAGCAGGAGGGACTGCTCGAAATCGTGCCCCGGCACGGCGTGCGGATCTCGGCGCTCTCTGCAGGAGACATGCGCGAGATCTACGAGATTCTGATGTCGCTCGAGCCCACCGCCATCGAGCTGCTCGTCGCGCAGCGGCCTGCGAAGGAGGATTTGGCTGTCCTCGTCACGGCGTGTGATGCGATGGAAGCCGCCCTCGCCGGCCCCCAACCGAACTTGGACGCCTGGGCCGTGGCCGACGAGCAGTTCCACATCAATCTCGCGCGTCTGTGTGGAAACAAGCGCCTTGCTGCGATGATCATGACGGTTTGGGATCAAGCGCATCGGGCACGGATGTTCACCCTGCGGCTGCGCCACTTGCCGCTGCAATCGACCGCCGAGCATCGCACGGTCGTCGACGCGATCCTCGCTGGCGACGGAGAACGGGCGCGCGAGCTCTATTTCGCCCATCGCAAACGCGGCGGCAGCGAGCTGCTATCCATCATCGAGCACCACGGAATCCGGCACCTATGAAGTCGAATACATTTCACCTCGCTGTCATGCCCGGCGAGGGCATCGGCATTGAAGTCATGAATGCAGCCACAGCCGTGCTGGAGGCCGTGGAGCAGCGCTTCGGCCTTTCGTTCCGGCCCGAGGTCATTCCCGGCGGCGCACATCACTACAAGGAGACTGGCGCAATTCTGCCGGCAGATGGCATCGCGCGCGCGCGCCGGGCCGATGCCATTCTGTTCGGCGCCATGGGCTGGCCGGACATCCGATTCCCTGATGGCACTGAGATCGCACCGCAACTGGAGCTGCGCGTCGCGCTCGAGCTTTATGCCGGAGTGCGCCCCATCCGCGCCATTCCCGGCGTGCCGACGACGCTGGCCGACGAGCGCGCGCAGAACATCGACCTGGTGATCGTGCGCGAGTCGACGGAGGGCATGTTTGCCTCCCGCGGCAAGGGCAAGATCATCGACGACCGGGAGGCGCACGATACGCAAGTCATCACGCGCGCCACCACGGAAAAGCTGACCGAGTTCTCCTGCGCTCTGGCCCGCCGCCGCAAAGCAACGCGCGGCACACCGGGACGCGTGACACTCGTCGACAAGGCCAACGTGTTCCTCTCGTTCGCCTTCATGCGCCAGGTCTTCCACGAGACCGCCGCCCGTCATCCGGATATCGAGGCGCGCCACCATTACGTCGACGCCATGGCGCTCGATCTCGTACGCCGCCCGTGGGATTTCGACGTCCTGCCGATGGAAAACCTGTTCGGCGACATCCTTTCTGATCTCGGCGCTAGCTTGATCGGCGGCATGGGGTTCGCACCCTCGGCCGATATCGGTGATGCAAATGGCCTGTTCCAGCCGAGCCATGGCACGGCTCCCGACATCGCTGGCAAGGGCATCGCCAATCCGACTGCCATGATCCTCTCGGCGGCGATGATGCTCGACTGGCTTGGCGAGCGCCATGGCAGCGCCGCCCTCGGTGAGGCATCACGCGCCATCGAGAACGGTGTCGATCACGCGTTCGGAACCCTGGGTCTGCGCAGCTACGATATCGGCGGCACGCACGGCACCCGCGAGATCGGCCAAACGGTGGCGGACCTGATCCGCTCGGGCAAGGTGGACCCGCAATGACGCTGACGGTCGCCATCGCAGGTTGCGGCTACTTCAGCCAGTTTCACCAGGATGCGTGGAGCCGGATGGAAGGCGTGACCGTCGTCGGGGTGGCCGATCGCGATCCGGCGCGGCGGTCGGCGGCCGCGTCCCTGTTTCCGAAAGCAGAAGCTTTCACCGAAATCGAGGCGATGCTCGATGCGGTCAAGCCGGACCTGATCGATATCGTCACGCCGCCTCAGACGCATCTCGACCTCGTACGACTGGCGTCGACACGCGGCATCCGGATGATCTGCCAGAAGCCATTGGCGCCGACGCATCCGGAAGCCGTGGAGCTGGTCGAGATCGCGGAACGAGCGGGCACGATGCTCGCCGTGCATGAGAACTTCCGCTTCATGCCATGGTTCCTGGAAACCAATCGCCTGATCCAGCAAGGTGCGGTTGGAACGCCCTTGAACATCAGCTTCCGCCTGCGGCCCGGCGATGGCCAGGGACCCGACGCCTATCTCTCCCGCCAGCCCTATTTCCAGAAGATGCCGCGGTTCCTGATCCACGAGACGGGCATCCACCTGATCGATGTGTTCCGCTTCCTGCTCGGCGAGATCACGGGCGTCTTCGCGCGGCTGCGCCGCATTAACCCGGTGATTGCGGGCGAGGATGCCGGCTATGTCATTTTCGACTTTGCCAGCGGTGCGGCGGGCCTGTTCGACGGCAACCGGCATGTCGATCACCCGGCCAACGATACCCGAATGACCAACGGAGTTCTGCTACTCGAGGGTACTGAGGGCGTCATCCGCCTCGACGGCTTCGGCAAGC
>JAEZHL010000044.1 GCA_023416575.1 Pseudomonadota bacterium | reverse complement strand
GGATCGATCTCGACCTCGGCGATGTGCACGCCGGATGGGAATGTGAAGTTCTGCGGATCGTAGAACGACCCCTCCTTCAGGCCGGGCTCGATCTCCGAGCTGTCGAACTTGTGCGCCACGTAGGCTTGCAGCGCCACCTCGCCGAACGTCATCGACTTGTTGGTGCCCCGGCCAGAGAAGACGCCGTCATTGAACTCGACCGTTTCCTCGGGGACCTCCATGCAGCGCGAGGCCACCTTGGTTGCCTTGGCGACCACCTTGTCGAGTGCCTTCGATATCGCCGACATGCCGACGGCGCCTGAGCGCGAGCCATAGGTGCCCATGCCCATCTGCACTTTATCGGTATCACCATGAACGATCGAAATCTGATCGATGGGGATACCGAGCCGGTGCGAGACGAGCTGCGCAAAGGTCGTTTCGTGCCCCTGGCCATGGCTGTGCGAGCCCGTGAGCACTTCGACCGTGCCGACGGGATTGACGCGAACCTCCGCCGATTCCCACAAGCCGACACCGGCGCCGAGCGCGCCGACGGCCTTGCTGGGGGCGATGCCGCAAGCCTCGATGTAGGCCGAGAAGCCGACGCCGCGCAGCAGGCCCTTGCGCTCGCTCTCCGCCTTGCGCCGGCCGAAACCAGCGTAGTCGGCGAGGTCCAGCGCCTTGGTCATGCAGGCCGGATAGTCGCCCGCGTCATAGGTCATGATGACCGGCGTCTGGTGCGGGAAGCTCTTGATGAAGTTCTGCATCCGGAACTCGGCCGGATCCTTGCCCAGCTCGCGTGCCGCCACCTCGATCAGCCGCTCGACGACGAACGTGGCCTCCGGCCGCCCGGCACCGCGGTAGGCATCAACCGGGGCGGTGTTGGTGTAGACCCCATCCACCTCGCAGTAGATGGCCGGAATGTCGTACTGCCCCGAGAGCAGCGGTGCGTAGAGGTACGTCGGGACGGACGACGCGAACGTCGAAAGATAGGCGCCGAGGTTGGCCTTGGTCTTGGCGCGTAGCGCGAGGATCTTGCCCGAGCCATCGAGAGCAAGCTCCGCCGTCGTGATGTGATCGCGACCGTGGGCGTCGGAAAGGAACGCCTCCGTGCGGTCGGCGGTCCACTTCACCGGCCGCCCGACCTTGCGCGCCGCCCAGACGCACACCGTTTCCTCGGCGTAGATGAAGATCTTGGAGCCGAAGCCGCCGCCGACGTCCGGAGCGATGACCCGCAGCTTGTGCTCCGGTGCGATGCCGACGAAAGCGGACAGCACGAGCCGAGCGACGTGCGGGTTCTGGCTGGTCGTATAAAGCGTGTAGGCGCCCTGCCCGCGATCGTACTCGCCGATCGCGGCGCGCGGCTCCATTGCGTTGGGAATGAGACGGTTGTTGACGAGATCGATCTTGGTGACGTGCTGCGCTTCGGCAAAAGCCGCGTCGACCGCGGCCTTGTCCCCGAGATGCCAGGCGTAGACCGTGTTGTCGGGCGCCTCGGCATGAACCTGAGTCTGGCCCGGATTCTGCGCCGCCCCCAGGTCCACGACAGCCGGCAGCTCTTCATAGTCGACCGCGACGAGCTCGGCTGCATCGCGTGCCTCGTTGAGCGTCTCCGCGATCACGACCGCCACGTGGTCGCCGACATACCGCACCTTTTCGGTCGCCAGCGCCGGATGGGCGCCCGCCTTCATCGGTGAGCCGTCTTTCGAATGGATGAGCCAGCCGCAGATCAGCCCGCCGATCTTGTCGGCGGCGAGATCCGCGCCGGTGAAGATGCCGAGCACGCCAGGAGCTTTACGCGCCGCCGATGTGTCGATGCTCTTGATGATCGCGTGCGCGTGCGGCGAGCGGACGAACACGGCGTAGGCTTGGCCCGGCCGGTTGATGTCATCGACGTACTGCCCGCTGCCGGTGATGAAGCGGAAATCCTCGCGGCGCCGCACCGGAGCGCCAATGCCCGTGCTGGTCATGGTGTCGTTCCCTCCGATGTCGATTATTCGGCAGCCTGGCGCATCGTGCCCGCGGTCATGGCGGCGGCGCCCGCTGCAACGGCCTTGACGATGTTGTGATAGCCGGTGCAACGGCAGATGTTGCCCTCCAACTCCTCGCGGATGGTGTGCTCGTCGAGGTCCGTGCCCTTGCGGTTCACGATGTCGACCGCGGCCATGATCATGCCCGGCGTGCAGTAGCCGCACTGCAGAGCGTGGTGCTCGCGGAACGCCTCCTGCATCGGATGCAGCTGTCCGTCCTTCGCCAGCCCTTCGATTGTCACGACGTCAGCGCCGGGGCACGACACGGCAAGCGTCGTGCACGATTTCACCGCGCGGCCGTCGACGTGGACGACACATGCACCGCACTGGCTCGTATCGCAGCCGATGTGTGTCCCCGTCAGGCGCAAATGCTCGCGCAGGAATTGCGACAGCAACGTCCGTGGCTCGATGTCAGCAGAAACGGTTTCGCCGTTCACGGTCATGGTGACGACTGTCATTCATGTCCTCCCGTTAGTCTTGTTTGCATTCAGCAGTTCCGCGCGACCGAGGATGTCACGGTGATCGCGTCGGCTTGGAAATGTGTCCATCACCAGAGATTCAGGGGCGCCCTGAAATGATCGCCGCCATCGGTCGAGATCGTATCCATCCCGTCAGGATTGTACCATTTCCAGGCATCCTGCAAGATCTTGCCGCGTCGATCCCGCGCTGGACGCTGCCAACCCCGACCCGCGAGGGCCGAGCACACTTTGACCCTGTGGCTTCCCTTGCCTCAAGACAACGTTAGAAGGTTGCGCTGGAAATTTCGAGTAAGCCTACATCCAATAGGAAGCGAATAACCCGAAGAAGAACTCTTATCTGGGAGGAAGTTGCATGGCCGATCCGATCGTATTCAGAGGCGAGGTCGACTGGTCCGGCGAGAATCCGGGCATTTCGCTGAAGGAAGACCCGAACGGTCCCTTCGTCACGCTGGCGAGCTTTTTCCGCGTCGCGCTCTCACCGCACGGCCGCGGCCATGCCCTGGTGCTTCTGCAGTCGCCGGGCGATGCAAATCCGCAGGCCGACCGCGCCAACTTCTGCCTGCACGATAACGAGCCCCTCGCGCGGTATCTGGTGAGCGGCTTCGTTTCCCATTTCGGCGCTTACAAAGGCCTGCCGAGCCTGGAGAACCTGACTTACCGCCGGCTCGACCGCGTCGAGGCCTCCGGCGATCCTGCCAGTACGTACAGCGAGAGGGTGGAAGCAGGCGATCTCGATGTCCGGCTCACCTGGAGCGGGCTCGGCAAGCCCTTCTGCTTCGCGCTGCCGCCGGACAAGTCGGCCACGGGCAAGCATTACATGCCGAGCCTGTTCGTCGGCTGCAGTGACGCCACCGTGACGGTGAACGGCCGCACGCTGCCGGGAAAGCCGGTGCCACGGGAAATGGCAGGCCACAGCATCACAACAGCGATGCTGGCATTCTCCGAAACCTGGATCCGCGCCTAATCCTCGGTGCTCAATCCAAGTGCGTGGCTGAGGAGAGATCAGAGACCACCGAAGCCCTCAAGCTAAGCCGCGCGGCGTCTGAAGCGGGTGAACTGGAACCGCTGCCGCGCGCCCTTGGGTGTGACGTGGTCCTTCTCGAAGGCGTCGAGAAGCTCGAAGTCGGCGCCGAGGAGAGCCGCGATATCCGACTGGTCGGCGCGTACCACCGGCAGCCCGCTGCAACGTTCCGGACCTGAGAGCGCAAACCCCGAGATGATGACATGGCCGCCGGCCCGCACGGCCGACCGCAGCGTCGCGGCATAAGCGTGCCTCTCCGCCGGATCTGTCAGAAAGTGCAGCACGGCCCGGTCGTGCCAGAGGTCCACATTGAAGTCGGGGTGCCAGCTCGCGACGTCTGCATTGATGAAGCGCACCAGATGCGCGTCTGCCCCGAGCCGCTGCTTCGTCAGCGCGAGCGCGGATGGAGAAATGTCCAGCACCGCGACGTTCGTGAAACCCTCGCGCAGCAAAGCATCGGGGAGGTGCGATGCTCCTGCGCCCACGTCGAGGATCAGTGAATCGTGGTTCAGACCACACAAGCGGATGAGCCACAGCGAGGTCTCCGGTACGGCCTCGAACCAGCTCACCTGGTCCTCCGCCCGGCTCGAGAAGACCTGGTCCCAATGCTCCTGCCGATCCGTCATGCCAGCTCCCCGGCGCTCAAACCGCCTCCTCGGCCCCACCCTTGAGCTTCACCGGGATGGTGAGATAACGCACGCCGTTGGCCTCGGCCGGTGGGAAGCGGCCAGCCCGGATATTCACCTGGATCGACGGCAGCAGCAGTCGCGGCGCGGCAAGCTTCGCATCGCGGGCGGTTCGCATGGCGACGAACTCTTCTTCGCTCACCCCTTCCCTGACGTGCACGTTGCTCTCGCGCTGCTCCCTGACCGTCGTTTCCCAGGCGTAGGTATCCCGACCGGGTGCCTTGTAGTCATGGCACATGAAGAGCCGCGTTTCGGGGGCCAGCGCCAGCAGCTTTCGGATGGATCGGTACAGCATGTGCGCGTCGCCGCCGGGGAAGTCGGCTCGTGCGGTGCCGAAGTCCGGCATGAACAATGTGTCGCCGACGAACACAGCATCTCCGATCTTGTAGGAGATGTCGGCAGGCGTGTGCCCCGGCGTGTACAGCACTTCCACCTCGAGATCGCCGATCTTGAAGCGCTCGCCATCCTTGAACAGGTGGTCGAAGTCGCTGCCGTCCGGCTTCAGGTCGGTGGCATTGAAAACGGGGCGGAAGATCCTCTGCACGTCCTTGATGTGCTCGCCGATCCCGATCTTGGCGCCGGTCTTGGCCTTGATGTAAGGCGAGCCGGAGAGATGGTCGGCGTGGGCGTGGGTCTCCAGCGTCCATTCGAGGGTGAAGCCGGACTCCGCCGCCACCCGAAGCATAGCCTCGACAGAGCGCGTGTCGACCTCGCCGGAATTGTGGTCATAATCAAGGACGGGATCGATCGCCGCTGCCTTCCTTGTTGCCGGGTCAGCGACGAGATAGCTGACGGTGTTCGTCGGCTCGTCGAAGAAGGCCCTGATGATTGGCTTTTCCGGCATGAGTGCACCTCCTGAATCCGAAGCATCCTGCCCAGGCTTCAACAAACATATTAGCCTTTCCTAAAATATCAAGTCGGCCTGCGGGCTGAAGCTCCTCTGCAGAAACGCACGGACCTGGCAACCAATCCCACACCGAGCATTGCGCAGCGCAACAGGGCGCCATTCGTCCGCGGCGATGGCGCCAGAGCCGGCAACAGCGTTAACTATGGCCATGGCAACTCCCGAAAGATCTTCCCGGTCGACCGCGCTCATCTTCCTCGCCGCTCTCGTGGTGATCTGGGGTGGCAACTACGTGTGGGTGAAGATCGCGCTCCGCGATATCGGACCCTGGACGTTCAATGCGGCGCGGTATGGGCTCTCGGTCCTCTTCATGGCCGCTGTGTTTGCCGCGCTCGGGCGCGGGGCGCAGCTGGTACCGAGGCGGGACGAGCGTGTCGCCCTGGGCGTGGTCGGGTTACTGCAAGTCACAGTGATCACGTCCTGCTCGGCTCTTGCCCTGCAATGGCTGGAGGCAAGCCGGGTGGTGCTGATCGCCTACAGCATGCCGATCTGGACCATGCCGCTCAGTGCGCTGCTGTTGAACGAGCGCATAACGGCCACCACTGCTGCCGGAGCGGCACTCGGTTTTGCAGGGCTCGTGCTGCTGACGAGCCCCTTTGCAATGCCGTGGACCGCCGATTCGATTCCCGGATTAATTTTCGCCCTGGTCGCCGTGAACGGCTGGGCTCTCGGGGCCGTGCTCTACCGGAGGAGACGCTGGCAGAGCACATACTGGCAACAGACGTTCTGGCAGCTCGCCGTCACCGCCGCCGTCATGATCCCGTTTATGATCGTGCTGGAAGATGGTGGCCAGGTGCGACTCTCGGCATCGATGCTGGCCATCACTGGCTGGAACTCCGTAGTCCCCACCGTGATCGGATACTGGTGCTGGGCACAAGCCCTGGCACGACTGCCGGCAACCGCCGCCTCGCAAGTTCTGCTGCTTTCGCCGCTGTTTGGAATGGTGCTCGGCAGTCTGGTGCTCGATGAGCCGCTCGGCACCTGGACCTGGCTGGCCGCCACCTGCGTCATCCTTGGCGCATGGCTGGCGATTTCCGGCCCCAGCCGGCCGAATGCCAAATCGGAATAGTGCACCACCTCGAGCTGAATTGCCCGACCACGAAGCATCAGTCTCCTGATCATTGACGCGCCAGGGTGTCCTGAGCGAGCCTGTGGGTGCACAACAACGGGCGCCCGCAATGACCCTCCTCCATTTCAAGAACTTCTCGATGCTCGATCCCGATCACGACGAGCTCATCGGTGGTCGGGAGCTTCTGGTCGAAGGCGATAAAATCCGCGAGGTTTCGGACAAGCCGCTGAAAGCGCCTGATGCCAGCGTGATCGATTGCGGCGGGCGCACCCTGATGCCCGGCCTGATCGACAGCCACGTCCACGTTTTCCTGAGCGAAGTTTTCATCCGCCGCTTGGAGGACATTCCCCTGACACTGATGACCGCGCGTTCGGCGGCCCTGATGAAAGGCATGCTCGATCGCGGCTTCACCAGCGTACGCGATACGGGCGGAGCCGACTGGGGCATCAAGAGCGCCGTCGACCAGGGCCTCATTGCCGGTCCGCGCCTCTTCATCGCCGGCAAGGCCATCGGTCCGACAGGGGGGCACAGCGATGGGCGCCGGCGCACGGACCCAGGAACGCGTTGCCACTGCTGCAATGCGCTCGCCTTCACCATGGTATCGCGGACGGCGTCTCCGAAGTCCGGCGGGTCGTACGCGAGGAGATGCGCCAGGGCTGCGATCAGGTGAAAATAATGCTGTCGGGCGGGGTTGCATCACCCTACGATCCGCTGGACAGCCTGCAGTTCTCGCTGGACGAGATCAGCGCCGCCGTCGAGGAGGCGCACGCTTTCGGCCGCTACGTCTGCGCTCACGCGTACACTCCCGAAGCCATCACCCGCGCCGCGCATGCCGGCGTGCGCACGATCGAGCACGGCAATCTGATCGACGAAGCGTCGGCTCGCCTGATGGCCGAGAAGAACATGCTGCTCATCGCCAATCTCGTCACCTACTACTCCATGAAGGAGAAGGCGGCCGAGTTCGGAATGACCGCGGAGATGCTGCAAAAGAACGACCTCGTCATCGAGGGAGCGCTGCGCTCGCTCGAGATCTGCAAGCGTGCCGGTGTGCCGGTTGCTTTCGGTACCGATCTTCTGGGCCAGCTGCAGGTGGATCAGAGCCGGGAGTTCACCTTGCGCGCCCGCGTGCTGAAGCCAATCGAGATTATCCGTTCAGCGACGACGATCGGTGCACAGGTGGTCCGGCAGGAGGGCAAGCTCGGCTGCCTCAAGCCGGGTTCGTTCGCAGACATCCTCGTGGTCGATGGCAATCCGCTCGAGAACCTGACGCTGTTCGAGGGACAGGGACAGCAACTGTCGGTGATCATGAAAGGCGGCCGTTTCCATAAAAACAGGCTGAACTGAGTTTCCGGCTCGCCCGCTCCGCGCCCGCCGCCGATCGATCGCGCGTGACCTCATCATCCCGGCCTCGAAGCGGTGATGCCTGGAAAGTCATCGCCTCGTTCTTTGTGATGGCTCCATTTTAGTCTTGCCTCGCGGCTCGGATCGCGGAACAATTTATCTTAAAGCTGACTGTCGCATCCCTGAATCGGGGTCGCTCCCTTAGCAGGCTAATGAATGGGGCCCGTCATGACTGACAGTGGGAGCAAGAACCGTCAAATTCTTTTCAGGAATTTGCAATTGCTGGACCCGCGGTTCGACGAGTCACGCGGTGGTTTTGAGGTCCTGGTCGAGGGCGACAAGTTTAAAGAGGTCTCGGAGCGCCCGATCAAATCTCAGACTGCGGACGTCGTGGACTGTGGTGGCCGCACGCTCATGCCCGGCCTCATCGACTGTCACGTGCATTGCATGCACAGCGAGGTCTACATCCGCCGGCTCGAGGACATTCCGCTCACGCTCGGCACGGCGCGCGCCGCCGTCCGGGTGCGCGAAATGCTCGATCGCGGGTTTACCACCGTGCGCGATACCGGCGGGTCGGATTGGGGATTGAAAACCGCCATCGAGCAGGGATTTTTCATCGGCCCCCGTCTGTTCATCGCCGGACGCTCGCTCGGTCCGACTGGAGGCCACAACGACAGCCGCGCCCGCACTCAGGCGCCGCCCTCCTGCTTCTGCTGTAATGCCATGGTGCACTTGCGTCAGGTCGTCGACGGCGTCGACGAGATGCGGCGGGCCGTTCGCGAGCAAATGCGCCAGGGTTCGGATCATATCAAGATCATGGTTTCTGGCGGTGTCGCCTCGCCATTCGATCCATTGGATTCGCTGCAGTTTTCCATCGGTGAAATTCAGGCCGCCGTCGAGGAAGCACATGCGTTCGGACGCTACGTGTGCGCGCACGCCTACGCGCCGGAGGCGATCGAACGCGCTGTGGCGAATGGTGTGCGGACGATCGAGCACGGCAATCTCATCGACGATCAGCGCGCCAAGCTGATGGC
>JAEZHL010000020.1 GCA_023416575.1 Pseudomonadota bacterium | reverse complement strand
GGTGTGCTGCGCTACTACATCCAACAGCTTGCTATTCGGCTCAGGCTGCCACCACAATCCCACCGGCTCGATTTCGCGGCCGTCGCAAACCGAGAGAAAATTCAAGAGATAATGCAATCTGGTGTTCAAGAGGTTGGATTGTCCGCAACACTGGATGAACTGGATGCCGAGACAGGAACGGACGCGACGTTGTCGGGTCGAATTAAGGCCGGCGTTAAAGAAGCCGTCATGACCCTAGTAGGCAGTGAAGCAAACGTAGTGGATTTGCTTGATCAGGATTTCTCTAACATAAACGCTAGGCTGATAATATCGTTCAATCAACGTCGGCAAGGCATTGTCACGCAGGATAAGTTCGATCGCGCCGCGCGGGTGGCTGTAGAGGATGACGATCCAAGCATATACATCAAACTTCGATCCGGCTCACGGATAGACCACGAGAACATCAGGCTAAGCAAACGTGTTGACATGAATGCAGTTGGCACAACAATAGACCATGGAGAAGCATGGGTTAAGCTGGAAGAGTTCTACGCTGAGCTTCTTGCTGCCGGTCAAATAGAGCTGTGACGATGTCAATATCTCCGGGCAAGGCAGCCGTCTTTGGTGGCGGCCTGATCGCGGGCGTCATGGTGTTGATTTTTCGGAGCACCCTAGTATCTCCAGATGTGGATCTCTCCGCCTTGGTGGCGACTATTTTTTCTGTGCTGGCTGGTTTTTTGACTGTCGCACTAAATATGATAGCAATAACGCGGCCAGAGGCGTTTAAGAGCAGAGCTTCGCAGAGCAGATATTCGACAGAAATGACGAGGCGCGTTCGTCGGCATAATTGGCTATTTTATGCATATATAATAATTCTTGTGCTTGTGTTCTATGCGGAACTTCTGATGAAGACATTACCAAATATAGCAGGTATTTTCGAAGCACTTTACCTAGGGCTGAGTGCGGCATCGCTTATTTGGTCATTGAGCATTCCAGGAACCATCATGCAGCTACATAACGAAAGTGAGCTACTGCGAGTGAGGATCGCGGAAAACGAGGAAGCGCGCCGTGCGCAACCCTGAATAGTTAATGGGTCAGCTTTATTCAGCTACTTTTTGAACCGCTTGCCCCACGACAGCGCCCCCGATCCGGCCGTTCACGCTCACAGCGCAATCACAAACCGGATGGCATAGGTGATCCCGACCACCACAGCGACCCCTGCCACCCACAGCGCCACGAACCAGAACAGCCGCGAGGCGAGACTACCCGGACCGCCCCATCGTTCCGGGTGCCGCATCAGTGGTAACCCTCGTCGTGGACCTTGCCGCGGAAAATCCAGTACGCATACGCGGTGTATATGGCGATGACCGGCAGCAGGATGGCAGCCCCCACCAGCACGAAGGCCAGGCTGGCCTCCGGAGCCGCAGCTTGCCAGATGCTGATCCCTGGCGGCACCACCATGGGATACAAGCTGATCGCGAGGCCGATGTAGGACAGCACGAACAGGCCCATTGACGCCAGAAATGGCGTGTACGTCCAGCGATGCCTGATCGACTGGAACAGGATGTAGGCCACCAGAATGACGAGCAGGGGAACCGGGACCGTGTAGAGCACGGCAGGCCAGCTCAGCCAGCGATCCATGTAGACCGCGCTCAGGAACGGCGTGAAGAAGCTGACGAGGCCAATGGCGATCAGCGTGCCGATGCCCGCCCAGAAGGCCATCTCATAGGCCCTGTTCTGCAGCTCTCCCTCGGTTTTCTTGATCAGCCAGGTGGCCCCGAGCAGCGCATACCCGATCACCAGCGCGACCCCGGTGAGCAGGCTGAACGCCGTGAGCCAGTCCCACCAGCCGCCGGCGTAGGTGCGACCCTCGACCGCGATCCCCTGCAACAGGGCACCGAGCGCGACTCCCTGGGCAAACGCGGCGACGATCGATCCGAGCGCGAATCCGAGATCCCACAGGTGCTTGCGCCGGCGCGACCGGAAACGGAACTCGAATGCCACGCCACGAAAGATCAGCGCTAGAACCATTGCGATGAGCGGCACGTAGAGCGCCGAGAAGATGATCCCATAAGCCAGCGGAAACCCGGCCATCAGACCGCCACCACCGGCAACGAGCCAGGTCTCGTTGCCGTCCCAGACCGGTGCGATCGCATTCATCATCCGGCGGCGATCGGCGTCATCCGGGAAAAACGGGAACAGGATCGCGATGCCGAGATCGAAGCCGTCGAAGAGGACGTAGAGCAGCACCGCCAGGGCGATCACGCAGGCAAAGACAATGGCCAGGTCACCGGGCACGGTCGCCTCCTCCGCCGAACTGGTTTTCTCCTTCCTCGTCTTCCTCGCCCAGCGCAGGCGCGGGCGTGATACCGGCGGCACGGACGGGCCTGTGCGGCATCTCTGGTTCGGCGACCTCGGGCGGATGGCTGACGAGGCGCAGGATGTAGAACGTCCCGGCGCCGAACACGACCATGTAGACGATGACGAAGGCGACCAGCGACACCCCGACGGCCGCCTCCCCGACCGGCGACGCCGACTCCGCGGTCCTGAGAAAATTATAGACCGTATACGGCTGCCGGCCGATCTCCGTCGTCGCCCATCCGGCAAGCACCGCGACGAAGCCGGACGGGCCCATCAGCACCGCGGCCCGCAGCAGCCAGTCCGAATCGAACAGCCGCCCCCGCCAGCGCAGCCAGAAAGCCCAGATCCCGAGCGCCGCCATCAGGAGGGCGATCAGCACCATGACCCGGTACGTCCAGAAATCCACGGGCGCGTTGGGGCGGTCCTCGGGCGGCCATTGCTTCAGGCCCGGCACGACCCCGTCCAGGCTGTGCGTCAGGATCAGCGAGCCGAGCTTCGGGAGCTCGACGGCATGCCGCGTCGTCTCGGCCTCCATGTCGGGCCAGCCGATGATGATCAACGGCGCGCCCGCCTGCGTCTCGAAATGGCCTTCCATCGCGGCCACCTTCGCCGGCTGGTACTTGAACGTGTTCAGCCCGTGCAGATCGCCGGCGATGACCTGCAGCGGCGCCAGGATGACCGCCATCCACATCGCCATCGAGAAATCGATCCGCGCGCCCTCGTTAGCGCGGTCGCGCAGCAGCTGGTAGGCAGCTACCCCGCCCACGGCGAAGGCGGTCGTCAGATACGTTGCAAACAGAGTATGGACGAGGCGATAGGGAAATGACGGATTGAAGATCGCCTGCAACCAGTCCGTCGGCACGAACTGCCCGACGTCGTTGATGGCAAAACCGGCCGGCGTCTGCATCCAGCTGTTCGCCGATAAAATCCAGAACGCCGAGACCGCGGTGCCGAGCGCGACCATCACGGTTGCGAACATATGCAGCCCTGGGCCGACCCTGTTCAGGCCGAACAGCATGATGCCGAGAAAGCCCGCCTCGAGGAAAAAGGCGGTGAAAACCTCATAGGCCATCAGTGGCCCGAGGACCGGCCCGACGCGCTCGGAAAAGACGCTCCAGTTGGTCCCGAACTGGTAGGTCATCACGATCCCGGAGACGACACCCATCCCGAACGCGACCGCGAATACCTTCTTCCAGTAGTTGAAGAGCGCGTGATAGATCTCGCGGCCGGTCCACAAGTAGATGCCCTGCAGGACCGCGAGATAGCTCGCGAGGCCGATGGTCAACGCGGGGAACAGGAAATGGAAGCTGACGGTGAACGCGAACTGGATTCGCGCCAAAAACGTCGCGTCGCTCCAATCCATCGCGAACCTCGCTCCGAGACCAGACAAAGGGCGCGCGGAAAGTGCGGCCGCTTTGCGCGATCACGTAACCCGGCAGGCTCCGGAGCGTTCCAAGCTGCGCGGCAGGCAGCGCCGGGCCGTCAGGCCCGGATATCGCTCGAGCTCGCCGGCCGGTCGAGGGCGCCGAGCACCGTACGGACGATCCCGCTCGCGCCCAGCCCGGCCAGCTCGTACATCCGCTCCGGCTTGTCGTGCTCGATGAACTCGTCCGGCAGCACCATCGTCCGCACCTTGAGGCCACGGTCGAGCAGACCGCACCCTGCGAGCTCGTGCAGCACGAACGAGCCGAAGCCGCCGACCGACCCTTCCTCCACGGTCACCAGCACCTCGTGCTCGCGCGCCAGCCGGCGGACGAGGTCCGTATCGAGCGGCTTCGCGAACCGGGCATCGGCCACCGTCGTCGACAATCCCATCGCGGCCAGCTGATCGGCTGCCTTCATCGCTTCCTGCAGGCGCGTGCCGAGCGAGAGGATCGCAACCGTCGTCCCCTCGCGCATGATGCGGCCCTTGCCGATCTCGAGCGGGATACCGACGTCGGGCATCTCCACCCCGATACCGTCACCCCGCGGATAGCGGAACGCCGACGGGCGATCATCGATGGCAACCGCAGTCGCCACCATGTGTTTCAGCTCCGCCTCGTCCGCCGCCGCCATGATCACCATTCCCGGCAGACAACCGAGATAGGCGACATCGAAGCTACCGGCGTGCGTCGGACCGTCGGCGCCGACGAGCCCCGCCCGGTCGAGCGCGAAGCGCACCGGCAGCTTCTGGATCGCGACGTCGTGCACGACCTGATCGTACGCACGCTGAAGGAATGTCGAATAGATCGCCGCGAACGGCTTGTAGCCCTCGGTCGCGAGACCTGCAGCGAACGTCACCGCGTGCTGCTCGGCAATGCCGACGTCGAACGTCCGCGACGGGAACTCCTTCCCGAACAGATCGAGCCCCGTGCCCGACGGCATCGCCGCCGTGACGGCCACGATCTTGTCGTCCTTCTTCGCCTCCGCGATCAGGCTCTCGGCGAAAACCCGGGTGTAGCTCGGCGCATTCGGCTTCGGCTTGAACTGATCGCCGGTGATGACATTGAAGCGGTTCACGCCATGGTACTTGTCGGCCGAGTTCTCGGCTGGCGCGTAGCCCTTGCCCTTCTGCGTCACGACATGGATCAGCACCGGCCCCTGGTCCGCGTCGCGCACGTTCTTCAGCACCGGCAGCAGGTGGTCGAAGCTGTGGCCGTCGATCGGACCGACGTAGTAGAAGCCCAGCTCCTCGAACCATGCACCGCCCTGCCAGAGATGGCGGGTGTACTCCTCCATCCGCGCCGCCCGCCGCTCCCAGCTCTTCGGCAACCGCTTCGCGAGCTGCTTGGCGATGTCGCGGACGTAGAAATAACTCCCGCTGGAGGTGATGCGCGCCAGATAGGACGACAGCGCCCCGGTCGGCGGCGCGATCGACATGTCGTTGTCGTTGAGAATGACGATGAGCCGGCTGTCCATCGCCCCGGCGTTGTTCATCGCCTCATAGGCCATGCCGGCGCTCATGGCGCCATCGCCGATCACGCAGATGACGTTGTGCGACTTGCCCCCGAGGTCGCGCGCCACCGCCATGCCGAGGCCGGCCGAAATCGAGGTCGAGGAATGCGCGGTGCCGAAGGGGTCGTACTCGCTTTCCGTGCGTTTGGTGAAGCCGGACAGGCCACCCCCCTGGCGCAGCGTGCGGATGCGGTCCCGCCGGCCCGTGATGATCTTGTGCGGGTAGGCCTGATGGCCGACGTCCCAGATCAGGCGATCACGCGGCGTGTCGAAAACCCAATGGAGGGCGACCGTCAGCTCGACGACCCCGAGGCCGGCCCCGAGATGACCACCCGTCACCGAAACGGCGTCGATCGTTTCCTTGCGCAACTCGGCGGCAAGCTGCGGCAGGTCTTTCTCGGAGATCTGGCGCAGGTCCTCCGGAACTCGGACGCGGTCGAGCAATGGTGTTGCGCTATCAGGTCTCACGAGAACCCCTATTTCGTTCCGGGCGTACGATCCGGCATCGAAGCGGATCACAACGTCGGCGGATTATAACCAGTTGCAGGCGCGCGGCATCCTGCGCCGTTGACGCGGGCGGCGCGTGCTTCGTGCGCCCCCGCCGGTCTATTTCTGTGCCGGGTCGAGCGGCTCGGTGCCCTGCGGCTGGCCGTCGGCCCCAAAGGTGAGCTTCTCGACCTTCGCCTCCGCCTGCTTCAGCAGCCGGTCGCAATGATCCCTCAGCGCCTCGCCGCGCTCATAGATCGTGATGCTTTCCTCGAGCTCCACGTCGCCCCGCTCGAGCCGGCCGACGATCGCCTCCAGCTCCTTGAGAGCCCGCTCGAAGCTCATCTCCTTCAGGTCCGGGTACTTCGCCGCCCCCGTCACTGCAACTTCATCCATCGCATTCGGTCCCATGTTCCGCGGCCCGGTTCTTGGCTCATGCCGCGTCCATCAGGATCTTCACATGAACACCAACTGACCGCGCCAATGCTGTCAGATCGTAGCCGCCCTCGAGCATCGAAACCACCCGCCCTTTGGCGGAGCGCTCGGCGGCCTCGCACAATTCCTCGGTCGCCCAGGCGAAATCGTCCTCCTGGAACCGCAAGCTGGCGAGCGGATCGGCCTCGTGCGCATCGAAGCCGGCAGAGATCAGGACGATGTCCGGCGAGAAATTACGCAATGCCGGCAGAATACGCGACTTCATCGCGTCGCGGAACTCCTCCCCGCCGGCATTCGGCCGGAGCGGCGCGTTGAAGATGTTGCCGGCGCCCCGCTCGGATTCCGCGCCCGTGCCGGGATAGAGCGGCATCTGATGCGTCGAGGCGAAGAACAGATCCTTGTCGGACCAGAAGATGTCCTGCGTTCCGTTGCCGTGGTGGACATCGAAGTCGACGACCGCGATTCGCTCGGCTCCATACTTTTCACGCGCGTAGAGACCGGCGATGGCGATGTTGCTGAAGATGCAGAAGCCCATCGCGCGCTCCTTCTCGGCATGATGGCCGCAGGGCCGCACCTGGCAGAAGACTTTGCGGATGCCCGATGCCGGATCCATCACCCGGTCGACGCCGAGGAGCCCGGCGCCAACCGCGCGCAATGCAGGCTCCCAGCTTCCCGCCGACAGCACCGTGTCTGGATCGAGCCGCACCGGCTCCTCGCCTTCCTCCGGACGCGCGGACTTCACCGCCTCCAGATAGCTTTTCGGGTGCGCCAGCGTGATGCAATCCTCGACATCCTCCCGGAGCGGCGCCTCCTCGCGCTGCAATCCACTGAAAATGTCGTGCGCCAACACCTTGTCGATCGCCCGCATGCGGTCCGGCCGCTCGGGATGCCCATAACCGGTGTCATGCTCGACGAATGAGGGATGCGTGATGAGGAGCGCTGGCATAGTCGGTCCATCCGTCCGTGAAGCGTTTCCGGAATTTTCAGTCTCTCGATCTCGTAGTGGAGCTTAGCAGATCACACCCAAAATCCCCCTCCCGTCGCCGGAGCGGTGACGCAGGTGCGCGCTCGAACGGTTTACCTCAACCCATGAGGGCTTTGCTACACGAGACCGGCCGCTCACGGCCGCCCGGCGCCTCAGGCGCGCACATCCCTGGCCGCGAGCGTGACACCCGGTGGCGGCTGGCTGTCGGCGGGCACGAAGAAGTCCGGGGCCAGCTCGACAGAAGGATCGACCCGGTACGGCTCGAAATCGGTCACGCCGCCAACGTCGTGCAGGAAGGTGTCGTCGAGCAGGAAGTGGCCGGTGAACGAGCGCGCCGGCTGGCTGAACACGAGATGCGCCGCATCGGCCAGGATCTCGGGTTTGCGGCTCATCCGCACCACCCTGTCACCCCCGAGCAGGTTGCTGATCGCGGCCGTGGCGATGGTCGTTCGTGGCCACAGCGCATTGACGGCGACCCCGTCCGCCTTCAGCTCCTCGGCCAGCCCGAGCACGCACAAGCTCATGCCGTATTTGGCGATCGAGTACGCCACGTGCCCCGCGAACCAGCGCGGCTGCATGTCGAGCGGTGGCGACAGCATCAGGATGTGCGGATTGGCGGACCGCCTGAGATGCGGCAGGCAGGTCTTCGAGACCAGGAACGTGCCCCGCGTGTTGATGCCCATCATCAGGTCGAACCGCTTCATCTCGGTCCGATCGACGGGAGTGAGTGAAATTGCGCTGGCATTGTTGACGCAGATGTCGATGCCGCCGAACGTCTCCACCGTCCGCGCCACCGCCGCTTCCACCTGATCCTCGAAGCGGATGTCGCAGACGAGCGGCAGCGCCCGGCCGCCCGCCTGCTCTATCTCCTGGGCGGCCTCGTAGATCGTCCCTGGCAGCTTGGGATTGGGCTCGGCCGTCTTGGCGGCGATGGCGATGTTGGCGCCGTCTCGCGCGGCGCGGAGCGCGATCGCAAGCCCGATACCGCGGCTCGCGCCGGTGATGAAAAGCGTCTTGCCGCTCAGGCTCGCCATGCTGCTGTGCTCCTAAGCCTCTTCCGTCTTCATCTCCCTCGCCCGCCGCAACGGTTCGGGCGAGTAGCTTCCACGACTGCGAATCGTGGTCTCCCCAGTCAGCGTCCCTGGACCTTCGTGAAATCCGGCGGCCGCTTCTCGAGAAATGCTTGGAACGCCTCCCGCGCCTCGGGCGAGGC
>JAEZHL010000014.1 GCA_023416575.1 Pseudomonadota bacterium | reverse complement strand
CACGATTTTCACGGAGGCCTGGAGCGGCTCCTCACGGATTCCCGGCCCTGCCGGATTGGGGTCCGCCGAAATGACCCGCACGAGACGCGCGGTAACCGGCTCGCCGGTCGCATTTGAAACCTTGAATGCGATCGTCTCGCCCGGCCGCACGGACAGGCGGTCGGCATAGCCGGCTATGGGCAGCATGTTTCTCCTCCCTGAATCTAACCTCATTGCGAAGGTCAGTATCAGGGAGGTTTCTCGAAAGCCGCGGCCAGGTCAAGAATAGACCGCGATAGGAGCACCCGCGTTCGTCAGGGTGCCAACGTGTAGAGCGGCGCCGGCGCGTCCGGGTCACGCTCGCCTGCGAATTCGCGGGAGCCGTCGCGGCCGTAGATGTCGGGGCGGAACTCGGCCCGTCCATCAGCTTCGGCCCAGGCCGTGATGTAGGCGAAATACACCGGAATCGGACGAGCGAGCGTCAGATCGACGGGCTGGCCGGCGGCGATGACGTCGCGCACACGGCCAGGGTTCTCCCAGCCTGGCTCGTGACTGGCAATCCATTCCACCAACTCGAACACGTCCTGCACGCGCACGCAGCCGGCGCTGAAGGCGCGCCCGCGCTGGTTGAACAGCGGCTTCATGGGCGTGTCGTGCATGTAGACGATGTGCTCATTAGGCATGTCGATGCGGACGAGCCCGAGAGCATTCTGCGGACCGGGGTCCTGGCGGAACTTGATCTTCGACGCGTCGGCTTGGCGCCAGTCGATGGATGCCGTGTCGATCTCGGGTCCACCCCAGCCGTTGAAGGCGCGGATCTGCTCCTTCTGCAGGTAGTCCGGCTCCTGAATGAGGCGCGGGATGAGATCGAGCCGGGCGACGCTGTCCGGCACACGCCAGTAGGGGAAGAAGTTCAACCCCCGGATGTTCGCCTTGATGCTCGGCGTCGAGCGATCGGGCTTGCCGACGATCACGCGATGGCGCAGGCGCACCTCGTGCTTCTCGACGGCCTCGAGCTGGTAGGCGGGAACGTTGACGAGGACGTAGCGATCCTCCATTCGTTCGTTCATCAGATCGCGGATGCGCCGCTGATTGATGCGGAGCTGCTCCAGGCGTGCGTGCGCCGACACGTTCATCTGAGCAATGGTCGGAGCATCGACCCGGCCGGTCACGCGCAGGCCGAAGCTCTCCTGGAAGCGCTTCACCGCGGCATCGAGCCGGCCATCGAACTCATAGCTCGTGTCGTAGGAGCTGCCGTACGACTGATGATCGCCGGACATGATCAGGCGGCGCCGCACGTAGGGCACCCGCTCGTCGTCATCACCAGGGCGCAGCGTCCGGCCGGACGGGATGGGCGCCCATCCTCCCTGCGAGACGATCTTCTGATACCGGGCGATGACGGCATCCATCTGCGCCAGCATGGTATCGCTGCGCCAGGGCGTGGCATCCGGCCTGAGATCGTTGATTTGCTCGGGCTTGGCTTCCGACGCGCGACGGCTGCGCCCGCCTGGGGTGGAGTCGAAGATGCTCTCCCACCAGCGGGCTTCCGTAGCCTGCGCGTTGACGGCCGATGCGCTCAGCCCAAGGACGCTGGCGCCCGTTCCGAGCATGAGGCTGCGTCGCGTGATGCCCTTGCCCAACTCAGAAGCACTATGAAGATCGGATCGCGATTTCCGCATTCAGCACACTCGACTGGCTTGGCTCATGATCGGGCCGGCTATGAACTCACGCGGCCCTTGTGCGGCGGCATTCTTAGTCTGGCGAAAAAGATTTGGCCAAACAATGGCTGCTGACCCGTTCGCCTCGTCGACGAACGATTGCAGAGCGCGCCGCCATGCCCCCAAAAGTTGTCGCGAAGATCGGTTTTTTGTTCGGTGGCAATACGCTTGCATTCACCTTGTCTTGTCAACGGCGTGGGCCTCACGTTACCGTGAGACAAATAAAACAATTCGCCGGGTCACAACGGCTCGGTCATCTAGGGAGAGAGCACGATGGATCGTTTCAATAGACGTCAGATTCTCGCGGCCGGCGCGGCCACGGGTGCCGCGGCGGCACTCGGGCTGAAGCCGGCGATGGCGCAGGCTGCTTATCCGAACCGGCCCGTGACCGTCATTTGTCCGTGGGGTGCAGGTGGCGGCACCGACGCCACTGCCCGCATCGTCTCAGCCCTGCTCGAGAAGAACCTCGGCCAGCCCTTCAACGTCGTAAACCGCACCGGAGGGTCGGGTGTCGTCGGCCACTCGGCTATCGCGACCGCACCGCCGGATGGCTATACCCTCGGGATGGTCACGGTCGAGATCTCCATGATGCATCACCAGGGGCTGACGGAGCTCAACCCGAGCAACTACACGCCGCTGGCGCTCATGAACGAGGACCCGCCAGGCATCCAAGTGAAAGCGGACAGCCCTTACAAGAACGTCAAGGAGCTGTGCGATGCCGTCAAGGCCAGCGCTCCGGGAACGTTCAAGGCTTCCGGCACGGGTCAGGGCGGCATTTGGCATCTGGGGTTGGTTGGCTGGTTGATGGCTATGGGCCTCAAGCCGGATCACGTGCCGTGGGTCCCCTCCAACGGTGCGGCGCCTGCGATGCAGGATCTCGCAGCCGGCGGCGTCGATATCGTGACCTGCTCGGTGCCCGAAGCCAAGGCAATGCTGGACGCAGGCAAGGCACGCTCCCTTGCGGTCATGGCAGCCAACCGGAATCCTGCATTCCCGGATGTCCCGACCCTGAAGGAAGGGGCAGGGATCGACTTCCCAGGCAGCGGTGCCTGGCGCGGCATCGTAGGTCCGAAGGGCCTGCCCGCGGACATTGCCAAGAAACTGACGGCCGCCCTCAAGGAAGTGTACGACGCCAAGGAATTCAAAGACTTCATGAATTCCCGCGGCTTTGCCATGGTCTGGGGAGACGCTGAACATTTTGGCAAGTTCATGGCTGCAGGCGATGCCAAGATGAAGACCGCGATGACGGCCGCGGGACTGGCAAAGAAGTCCTGACGCACGCTCGTGCCCTTCGGGGCAAGGCTACGAAGCTTTGCCCGAAGCAGAGGTTGGCGGTCCAGGAGGGTGGCTCTGCATCGAGCCGCCTCCCTGGCCCCGCCTCCTTTTGCGAGACCGGAAGGCGCGAGAGGATTTTCGACCGGAATCAATCTCCTGTCGCACGGAGGGATCGGCTCAATCGTCATGCGCATCAATGATATCATCTCGGGCCTCGTGCTGATCGTCGTCAGCCTGGGCATGATCTACCTGACGCTCGACTTCCCCGAATTCCCTGGACAGAAGTATGGGCCGTCCCTGTTCCCGCGCATCCTGTGCTCCGGCCTCATCATATGTGGCGTGGTACTCGTATTTCGGGGCCTCGCGGCGCGCCGTGAAGGCGTCCCCTTGATCCAGATGGCGGACTGGTCGCGAGACCCGTCGCGCCTGCTCTCGTTCCTGCTGATCCCCGGGCTGGTCGTCGCCTACATTTTCGTCTCCGAGCCGATCGGCTTCATTCCAGTCACCTTCGCGATGCTGCTGTTCCTGTTCGTCTGGTTCCGCTCGCGGCTCGTCGTGGCATTGCCGGTAGCGGCACTGACGACCTGGATCGTGCACTGGTTCTTCGCAACGTTGATGCGGGTCCCGCTTCCTCGCGGTCTGCTGACCAACATCCTCTAGAGGCGGCTCGACAATGTGGGATGCGATCATTCAGGCCTTCGGCCTCGTCCTCGACCCTTACGTGCTGTGGGTCTGCTTGGCATCGGCTGTCTTCGGCATTTTCGTCGGCTCGATGCCGGGGCTCACCGCCACCATGGCGACGGCCCTGCTGGTCCCGGTGACCTTCTTCATGCCGCCCGTTCCGGCGATTGGCGCCATCGTGACGGCAACGGCGATGGCGATCTTCGCCGGCGATATTCCAGCCGCGATGCTGCGCATCCCCGGCACGCCCGCATCGGCCGCCTATACGGACGAGAGCTACTTGATGTCCCGCAAGGGACTTCTCGACCTGAACCTCGGCGCCAACCTGGTGTTCTCGGCCGTCGGCGGTTTGTTCGGCGTCGCGATCCTCATCGTTGCGGCCCCGATGCTGGCCGAGATCGCACTCAACTTCTCGTCCTTCGAATACTTCTGGTTGGCAGGCCTCGGACTGACCTGCGCCACGTTCATCGCGCAAGCCGATCCGCTGAAGGGCTTCGTCGCGCTCCTCATCGGCTTGGCGATCGCGACCATCGGCATCGATCCGGCCGCCGGCCATCCGCGCTTCACGTTCGGCTCGATCGAGATGCTGCAAGGCGTCAGCTTCATTCCGGCCATGATCGGCCTGTTCGCGATTTCCGAGCTGTTGCGGAACGTCGTGACCGTCGACCAGGCCGGTCACGTGGTTCAGCAGCAGGTGGGCAACGTGTTCCGCGGTCTCGGCGCTGTCTGGCGCCGCTACTGGCGCAACTTCTTCCGCGGGTCGATGATCGGCACCGCCATTGGCGCGCTGCCGGGCGCCGGCGCCGATATCGCGGCTTGGATCTCCTATGCCGTCTCCAAGCGCTTCTCCAAGGAGCCGGAGAAGTTCGGCACGGGTCATCTCGAGGGGATCGTCGATGCCACGTCCGCCAACAATTCGGCCGTCGCAGCGGCCTGGATCCCGGCGCTGGTGTTCGGCATTCCGGGCGACTCGATCACCGCCATCGTGATCGGCGTGCTTTACATGAAGAACATGAACCCGGGGCCATCGGTGTTCCTGCAGAACCCGCAGCTCATCTACGCGGTGTTCATCATCTTCATCCTGGCCAACCTGATGATGGTGCCGCTCGGCTGGGCGGCGATCAAGCTTGCCAAGCAGACGCTGCGGACGCCGCGCCACATCCTGCTGCCGATCATCCTGCTGTTCTGCATCGTCGGCGCCTACGCGATGACGAACTCGGTCTACGGCATCATCATCATGCTGGTGATGGGCATCTTCGGATGGATCTTGGAGGAGAACGGGTTCCCGGTCGGTCCGGTCATTCTCGGGATGGTGCTCGGCGAGCTCTTCGAACAGAGCTTCATGACGTCCATGATCAAGGCGGACGGCTCGTTGATCGGCTTCTTCTCCCGTCCGATCGCCGGCACCCTCGGCGTGCTCACGCTCCTGCTCTGGGCGTACATGCTGACACGCAATCTCTGGCAAAAAAGAGCGCCTGCGTGACGGACAGGGGCGGTCGGCCGGGCCGGCCGCCCAACTCTAAAGGCTGACGACCGAGGAGGCTGGATTCCATGTCCGATCCCGTGGTCTGGAGCATTGACGATCGCGGCGTCGCGCGGGTGACGCTCAACCGGCCCGACGTCAACAACGCCTACGACGGCGCGATGATCGAGGGCCTGCACGCGGCGATGGACGCGCTAGCCGGCGTGGCCAGCCTGCGCGCGGTCGTGATCAGCGGCAACGGCCGGCATTTCCAGGCCGGCGCCGACCTCAACTGGCTCATGGCTGTGCGCGCCGGATCGCCGGAGGAGAACGAGCACGCCTCCCGCCGCACCGCGGATGCGGTCGACAGGCTCAACCGGCTCCCTGTGCCGACCGTCGCTCTGGTTCAGGGCTTCTGCGTCGGTGGCGGCACTGGCCTGGTCGCGGCCTGTGACATCGCCATTGCGGCCGAGGACAGCCGGTTCGCAATCTCCGAGGTCCGGTGGGGTCTCACCGCAGCCATCATCATTCCGCAGCTCGCCGACGCGATCGGAGCGCGCCAGATCCGGCGCTACGCACTCACGGGCGAGCGCTTCACGGCGGAGGAAGCACGACGGATCGGCCTCGTGCACGAGATCGTCCCGGCGGCAGACCTCGAGGCGGCCGGCGAGCGGATCGTCGAGGCGCTGCTCGCCAACGCGCCGGAAGCCATGGCCGAGACAAAGTCGATCGCACTGGAGCACGCGTTCGGCAAAGTCGACCTGGACGTCATGACGGCGCTCGTCGTGAGCCACGCGTTGAAGCGCCAATCCGCCGAGGCAGCCGAGGGCCTCGCCTCTTTCATGGAAAAGCGGCCGGCGCGCTGGTGAGCCACGCGGCCGACCCGCTCAGTCCGCCTCAGGTTCGATGATAGGGGTGTCCTGAAAGAATGGTCGCCGCGCGGTAGAGCTGCTCGGCCAGTATGACGCGCGCCAGCATGTGAGGAAGCGTCATGCGGCCCAGCGCCAGCTTCAGGTCTGCACTGGCCAGCGCCTCGGGTCCGTGCCCGTCCGGCCCACCGATCAGGAACGCGACCGACCGGGCTCCCATCCGGCGACGCTCGCCGAGGTAGGCCGCAAAGGCATCGCTGGTGAGCTCGCGCCCGTTCTCATCGAGAACGATGCGCGCACCAGCATCGCCGGCCTTTGCCATCAGCCTCGACGCCTCGTCCGCCTTGCGCGCGGCCGCATCCGACGCGCGGCTTTCGGGTAGTTCGAGAGTGTCGAGCGGTCCCCAACCGAGCGCCCGCCCGCTAGCGGACACCCTGTCGCGATAGCGCTCGAAGAGCTGGCGCTCAGGCCCGTCCTTGAGCCGTCCAACCGCTGCAATGACAAGGCGCATAGCCCGCTCCCCCGCGAGACGCGCCCGCGGCAGTCTTAACGATGGCTCAAGACGCGCCTCGCCGTTAGTGGGCGGAGCTATCCGCCGGGCGCTCGCCCGTCCACATCTTCTCCAGATTGTAGAAGTCGCGCACTTCCGGGCGGAAGACATGCACGATCAGATCGCCGGCATCGATCAGCACCCAGTCGCAGGCCTCCATGCCCTCGACGCGGACACGGCCGTGGCCCTGCTCTTTGAGTTTTCGCTGAATCTGATCGGCGATGGCACCGACGTGCCTGTCGGAACGGCCGGTGGCGATCAGCATATAGTCACCGATGGACGACTTCCCCTTCAGATCGATCGTGACCACGTTCTCGGCCTTGGCATCATCGAGCCAGTGGATGACCTGTTCGAGGAGAGCGCCCGAACCCTCTCCTTCGGAGACGAGTTCGGCTGGAGGCGCACCCCTGCGGGCGCCCTCAAGAGCGGTTTGCATCGTGTAGTGGGTTTCCTTTCGCCATCAAATCCCGTTGCGGGGTGCTGCCCGGTCCTGCTGCTCACGCCGGGTGCAAGGACAGCTTGGCCGGCGCACTGAGCCGACCGTGCTTACAATAGGGTGTTTCGGCTCGCTATTTCAACCCGATCCCCTGGTTTTCGCTTGTAGTGACACCC
>JAEZHL010000011.1 GCA_023416575.1 Pseudomonadota bacterium | reverse complement strand
AGCAAAGAGGGAGACGTATGCGTGTGCGTGGAAAATACATTGCTGAATACGAGGAAGTTTGGATCATCTTTCGATAGGCGCTTCAGGTTCGGCGTCGTGTCCCTCGGATAGCCATAGAGACTCATATGCAGAGCAGAGCTCGCCTCGCCAATGTAGACGACCAGATCGAGGCTCCGATTGATGCCAGACATCGGCGGCACGTCTTGACTAAAGTTTTCCTTCACCCGCCGGTAAAGATCTGAGTTTTTCTGAAAAACGGCAACTACAGACAGAGCTGATGAGACAACCGGAGTTGCCGCAAGCGCCAATCCGATGAGCCACCCAAATCGATTCCGGTGGGTAGGCCAGAAGGATGATCGGTTCGCAAGCTGGTCGCTCGACAAAGCAAGGCACACCCCGGCGGCAACCCCGAGCAGAACTGCATTTATGCTGATCTCCGGCTCAAGTATTCCCGGGATCGTTGACAGGAAAAATATGGCCTCTTGTAGCTCGAAATGCTGCGCTTCGCTGAGAGAATCCACACCAATCGCACTCAACCATCCGTAGATTGGCGCCCCGAAAGGCGCTAGCACCATAGCGAAACCCAGGACACAGAGTCCCGCTACGTATTTCTTCAATTGGAAATAGCGAGCTGCAATGAGAGCACCGCCGGCGATGAAGCTTGCTTGGCCCGCAAACAAGCTGGCCAACGAAACTGCAATCGTGATCGCTAGCGTTAAGACCGCAAGACCATTCAGGTCCCTGCGACTTGCCCTTCCGGCTTGATCGATCAGTCTGACCAGCCGAAGCCGATTTATCTGGGCCGAATGCATTTTCCCCTCCGTCCCCGGAAAACACATTAGCCCTACACGATTCGATCTGTATACAAACCGTCAGTTGTCGTGTTTACGCCCGCTCGTGCTGACGTGGTCGCGCGCCAGCGCCTGTTCCATCGCCAAATCAGTTGTGATGAGGAACTTACGTCCTTAACCCGACGGCTTCACGGCTGCGAAGCGGGCGCCGCCGATCGCGCGCGTTCGCACCAGATCGACCAGCTCCATGTAGGCGTCGTAAAATGAGTGATCCCCCGCCGGAGTGCCGGCCCGGATCGCATCCTCGCGCAGCTGTTGATACATGCGCCGCCGCTCGTCGAGGATCGTGGCCCAGTCGCTGGTCAGATCGTCAATGTGCGTGATGTGGAGCCCGGCATCCTCGATGAGGCCCCGATAGCCCGCGATCGTCTGCAGCGTCTGGGCGGCGATCCCGGTCCACATCGCGGCCGCTTCGCGCTCGGTGAGGGGCCGGTGCACGATCCAGTCCGTGAAGACGAAACGGCCGCCCGGCTTCAGCACCCGGGCTGCTTCCAGCACCGCACTTCTCTTATCGGGAACATGCAGCAACGCCTCCTGGCTCAGCACGACGTCCACCGAAGCGTCGGGCAGCGGAGCCGCCGTCACATCGCCCTCGAGCACGCGCACCCGGTCGTCGAGCGCGACGGCCCGTGTCAGCGCCTCCGCGCCGGCAACGCGCGCTGCGGTTAGCTCGACACCCGTGACGTCGACACCATAGCGATGGGCGAAGTAGCGGGCGGGCCCCCCGAGCCCGGCGCAGAAGTCCGCCACCTTCAATCCCGGCCGCAGCCCCGCGCGCTCAGCCATGACGTCGTTCACAGCGATGCCGCCGTAGTGGTCCTGATCGTAGGCCCAGAGATCCTCAGGCTGCAGTCCGTCGAGACTGCCGCGGCTTTCCGCAAGGCGCTTCAGGATATGCGCGGCCGAGATCGGGTGGCGAGCGTAGAAGGCGAGAACGTGCTGCTGATTGAGGTCCATAAGGTGCCCCCGCTGCATGACGCTGGTGCTCGTTTCCCGAAATTGACAGCTTTGACGCACGCTGTCAGGGGCCAACCAGCTGCCAGGCATCTCTAAAGGGTCGCCGACCAGGATCTCCCAGCCCCGCGACCCCTCCCACCGGTTGTGTCAGATTTTCGCCGCAACTTCCCTTCAAGTTGCCTCAGCAATGCTGGGGGAAGTATGAAATGAAGAAAGTCTGGCTGGCTGGCACCCTGACGGCGGGGTTCGCTGCCCTGATGTCGCTGGTCGGCACACACTCGGGCGGGATTGCCGCACCAACGACCGGGCTCGGCAACAGCAAGGCCATCGAGAACGCCAGCTTCTACGAAGTCAGTGGCGCCTCGCTCGAGGAGTTGCGCACGGACGTGTACGCGCGCGGCCCCTACGACCGTCACAAGGGCCAGCGGTACGCCGGCTGGGCGGAATGGCGCATCGAATGGCGCTTCGAGCGCGACATGGGACCGAAAGGCTGCGCCATCAGCGATGCCACCACGGAGACCCATGTCGATTACACGCTCCCCCGCTGGGCCGATGCACATCGCGCGCCGCCCGAGGCGCAAGAATCCTGGAACCGGTTCATAAAGGCGCTGACGCTCCACGAGGAGGGTCATGGACAGCTCGCGCGCGAGCTTGCCCAGAGGATCGAGGTCGCCCTCAGGAGCCTGCCGCCGGAGCACACGTGCACGGCGCTGGATCAAACCGCCAACGGGCTCGCGCGCCGGATGATCGCCGAGGACAAGACGCAAGAGGCATACGACCGGCTCACCGGGCATGGCCATACCCAGGGAGCCGCATTTCCGGCGATTCTGGTGCGTGCAGATCCCTGAGCTGATCGGCGCTTCCCGCGTCGCCGATCACAATCCAGCTCAGGCGCTGTTCACCTCGAAGTACGCGCTCATGCCGGCCATCTGGTGCTCGAGCATGTGGCAGTGGAACATCCATTTGCCGGGGTTGTCGGCGAGGAAGGCAACCGTCATCGACTCCCGCGGCTCCATCAGCACGGTATCGCGGAACCACGGCTTGACTGCTCCCCGGCTGCGGGCGGTGACCAGCATATGGTGGCCATGGATGTGCATGGCGTGCGGCCAAGCCGTGTCGTTGACCATCTCGATCACGACGGGACGTCCGGCGGCGACCGTGAACATTGGTTCGCCGTGCCCATCGTCCGCATTGCCGTTGAACGCCCACACCATCCGGTGCTTCTGCGCCAGGTCGCGCAGGCTGTAGTACTGGCCCTTGAAATGCGCACCCGCCATCCGGCTCATCGCGCCGCCTTCCATCCGCAACGGAAAAACCAGCGGATTCTGGGTGAGGTCGGGCGCGCGGACCGGATTTCGGGGCAACCTCACTGGAGTATCGAGGGGCTTGTCGCGGGCCGGGTCACCGGCCGTCAGCGCGAAATGGGTGAGCGCGACGGGCTGCCTCGTGACCTCCATGACCGCCGCCCGCGATCCCGGCTCGCCCGTCAGATCGAGCACCAGATCGACGCGGCCCGACGGCGGGATCACGAGCGGATCGGCCGGGGTCAGCTCCTCAGGAGCGATGGGCTGGCCATCAACGGCAATGATCTGGCCCCGGACGCCCTCGAACAGCAGCTCGAGGACGCGCGCATTGCAGGCGTTGCAAAGCCGAACCCGAAGCCGCTCGCCGGCACGCGCGGGCAACTCGGGCGCCACCCGGCCGTTGACGGTCAGCAGGTTGCCAATGCGACCGGCGTGCGCCGCATCGAAGAGATGCGCGAGGCTCTGCGTCTCGATCGTCCCGTCCACATTGAGCCGCCAGTCATCGATGATGAGCGACATCTCGCGATCGACTGCGACGGGCTCCGGCTCCTCGACGATCAACAGTCCATAGAGGCCGCGCTCCTGCTGCATGGGGAAATGGGCATGCGGATGATACCAGAACGTGCCCGCGTCAGGCACCTTGAAGCGGTAGTCGAACGACTGCCCCGCAGCCACAGGATGCTGGGTGAGGTGCGCCACACCGTCCATGGCGTTGTCGATGCGGATGCCGTGCCAGTGGACGGTCGTCGGCTCACCAATTCCGTTGATCAGCCGCGCGAAGACCTCGCCGCCCTGGCGCACGCGGATTTCCGGTCCGGGGATCGTTCCGCCATAACCCCAGACCGGGGTCGCAGCGCCTTGCGGCAGGAAGCGGACGTGGCTGGGCTTGGCTTCGATAACGAAAGGTTTATCCGCCGTCTCCGCCGACGCGAAGCGCGGCAGCAGCGCCTGACCGCCGAGCCCGGCCAGCGCGGCCAGCAAACCACGACGCGTCAACGAGGTGCCGCTCTGTTCACCGAAGGTCATGTTTCCCCGCGCCATTCCGCCACTCGCTCCGCAAGCTCACATGCTCAGCCGCCCCGCTCCAGGGTGCAAGTCTCACCCCGTCACCTCTCCGCCCGCCGCCATCTCGACGACGAGCCACGTGTCCTCCGGACGGTTCTTGCGCTAGATCCCGGATCGGCGGTCGCTGCTCTCCCTGGTCC
>JAEZHL010000324.1 GCA_023416575.1 Pseudomonadota bacterium | reverse complement strand
TCTTTCGGCTGTCGCCGTCTATGCCGCGGGTGGGCGCGCGGCTCTGCAGCGCCTCGTTCAGCAGGGCAGGGGTGGCGGTGCGCGCCTCTTGCTCGAGCAGATGAAGTGAGCGAAGACGCGGCATGCTGTACTTCTTGCTCGGTCTGGCAGCGCTCCTGCTCATCCTGCTCGCCCTGCGTGGTTTCACGCGGGCCAACGTCAGTGTAATGGCGCGTCAGATCCGTATCGTGGCTGGCGTGGCATCTCTGGCGGGTGCCGCCGCGCTGATGCTGCGCGGGCTCGCGTCCATGGCCATTCCGCTCGGCATGTTCGGCTTCTGGATGCTGTGGGGCGGCGGGAGTGCGCCACTCGGGGGGCGAAAAACCAAGTCTCCGGGCCAGACCTCGCGCATCGCGACGGACTTCCTGGAAATGGAGCTCGACCACGATACCGGGGCCCTGCGCGGGCGCGTGCTCAAAGGTGTTTTCGCCGGTCGAGAGATCGGCAGCTTGAGCCCGGAGGATCTGGCGCGGCTCTGGCAGGACTGCCGCTTCAGCGACGCGCAGTCAGCTTACGTGCTGGAAGCCTACCTCGACAGCACGCACCCCAGCTGGCGGGAGGACATGGCGCGTGCCGGCTCTGAGCCGGGCTCCGCGCCCGGTATCATGACGCGCGAGGAGGCGTACGAGGTCCTGGGGCTCCGGCCCGGCGCCAGTGACGACGACGTCCGGCGTGCGCATCGCGAGCTGATGTTGAAACTGCACCCCGACCGCGGCGGCTCCGGCTACCTGGCGGCCAAGATCAATCTGGCGAAGGACGTGCTGCTGGCGCGGTGAATCGCGTGTGAAGCGGCGACCGTTCCGCGCTCACTCACCCCGCGCAACGAAACAGTCGATCTGCCGGCGGCTAAGCTCCTGGCAGGCGGTCTGGGCGGCTTGCGAGTCGAAGCCCGCGAACCTGGCGCGGAACAGTTGGCGGCTGCCGCTACGGACGGGCGTCGTCACGGGCGCTGCCTCGGACAGCACGCCGGCCGCGCGCTCGAGTGCGCTGGCGAGGGCCTTCTCGGCTTCGCCCGCGGAACCGTAGGCGCCAACCTGGATGATGTAGCCGCCGCTGGCGACTGGTTTCGCCGGGAGCGTCGCAACAGCGGCGATGGGCTCGGCGCGCGGGTGGGCTGGCTGTGTCTCGACCGCCGCGATGGGACGGAGCGGGGTGCTGGCGGCCCAGACGGCGTCGCCGCCGAGGGAGGCGACTGCCACAGGAGGCCTGCCCTGCGCCAAATTCTCTGCCTGCTGCTGGAGCGTCGATGGCCTGAAGCCGACGGTCTGTGCTGGAGTGCCCGTGCCGATGAGCTGCGGACGACCCTGGTCGCTCTCGGGAACCGGAGCCGAGGTGAGCGGTGATTGCGGCTGCTGGGCCACGGGGGCCACCATGACCGGCCGCACCTTTGCGATCGTGATCGCCGGCTCGGAGACGGGAGCCGGCGTCTCAGCAACCGGGATCGGTGCCGGTGCGGGTGCGAGTGCGAGTGCGGGTGCCGCAGCAGCGGCTGGCTGCACCGCCGCTGCGCTAGCGCTGGGGGCCGGAGTGGGAGCAGGAGCCACCTTCGCCGCCGTTCGCGTCGCCGGCACGGGTCTCGAGACCCGAGAGGAGGCGAGGGTCAGCGGCTTGCGTGTTTTGGTTGTCGAGGCGCGCGGCAGGGTACGGTTCAACAGCGTGCGCATCTCTGCGTTGCGAGCTCCGGCCGTCGCACCGCCGAACACGGCGGCCACAACCCGGCGCTCGCCGCGTTTGGCGGAGCTGACCAGGTTGAAGCCCGACATGCGGATGTAGCCGGTCTTCAGCCCGTCCATACCGGGAAAGGTGCGGAGCAGCGCATTGTGGTTGCGGTACGTACGGCCCTTGAACGTGAAGGACTGCACGGAGAAGAAGCGGTAGTACTGCGGGTAATCGTCCTGGATGTGCAACGCCAGGGTCAGCATGTCCCGCGCCGTCGTCACCTGCTCGATATTCGGCAGGCCGGAAGCATTGCGGAACGTCGTCTTCGACATGCCGAGCAGGCGGGCCTTCTCGGTCATCCGGCGCGCGAACTCTGGTTCGCTGCCGCCGATGTGCTCTGCCACCGCCGCGGCAATGTCGTTCGCCGACTTCGTCGTCAGGGCCAGGATTGCGTCGCGGACCGAAATCTCCTCACCCGCCCTGAGGCTGAGCTTGGAAGGCGGCGCCGAGGCCGCCCGATCCGACATCCGAATCCGCGACTGCAACGTGAGCCGGCCGCTTTCAAGCTCCTCGAAGACGATCGAAAGCGTCATGACCTTCGTCAGTGAGGCCGGATGGCGCAACTCGTCGGCATTGGAGGCGTGAAGCACCTTGCCCGTGTTGGCATCGATCACCATCGACGCCCGGCGGCCCGACGCTGCCGCCTCGGTGGCCGGCAGGCTTACAACGAGTGCGGCCAGGAGGCAGAACGCGGCCTTGATCAAGCGCAACTGGCGACCGGCACTAAAATACTGCATCAGCAACTCACCACGCGAACTGAGCGGCAGCGCCAGCCATCATGCTGCTGTCGCTTGCAAAACCGGCCGGTCCGAAGAGTGCGGCGGACCCGCGCCAGCTTGCCGCTATTTGACATTAAGCTGACCGAAACAGCGGTTTGGGGCGTCTTTGCGGCGTTCCGTCGGCCACCAATCGGGCCGACGATCGTGAGAAGCCTAAGCAGATGAGGCTATTAATCGGTTAATTGCCTGCCCGCTGTGATTGTATTCGGGGAGGGCATCCGACTTGACGTAGAAGTCTGCGGGCGTATTTTGTGCGGTGCGAATGTGTGCCAGGAGGCGAAGGCGCCCCCCGCAGCCCCCTCTGAGACAGGATTGCGATATGATCAACAATGTAGACGTCCAGAAGCTTGGGCAGGAGAATTTGGACAGGGCGATGCGCCTGTTCGGTGACTGGAACAAGAACTGGCAGATTATTGCATCCGAGCTGTCTGACTACAGCAAGCGCTCGTTCGAGCAGGGCAGCAAGACCTTCGAGAGTCTGCTGCAGGCCAAGAGCATGGAGCAGGCGATCGAGATCCAGGCCAACTACGCCAAGCGGGCCTATGACGACTATATGCAACAGATGACCAAGCTGGGCGGCATGTATGCCACCATCGCAAGGGACGCCTACAAGCCTTTGGAGATGAGGGACTGAGTCCCGCGGCGAGGGGGGGACCTGCCGGAGGGCACGCTGGCGGCCGAGTGGCTCGGAGCTGAACCCGGGCCTTTTTTGCGTCGCCTTTCGCGGCGTTCATATTGGCGCAGCGGATCGTTTGTAGGCGGGCTCGCGTATATTACATTGTGATCGGGGGGTTGCCGCGCTCTGAATGTCGCGTAACTTAAATCCCGGAATTCGTGATTGTGGTGAGAAGGTATGGACGCTTCAGACGCGGAGCGTGTGGAGCCAATGGCGAAGATCAGAGGAATGGCAGGCAACGGCGGGCCCGACAAAGGCGGCGAGGAAGACGGGCGGACCGGTCTGGTTACGAAAACCAGGCCGAAGACGAAGCGGCCGCATCTTTACAAGGTGCTGCTGCTCAACGACGATTACACGCCCATGGAGTTCGTCGTGCATGTGCTTGAGAAATACTTCAACAAGGGCCGGGAAGAGGCGACACGCATCATGCTGCACGTTCACCACAAAGGTGTCGGGATGTGCGGCGTGTATACCTATGAAGTGGCAGAGACCAAGGTGACGCAGGTCATGGATTTCTCGCGTCAGCATGGCCATCCTCTTCAATGCACCATGGAGAAGGAGTAGGGTTCCCTTGCCATCGTTCTCACAGAGTCTCGAGGCCGCGCTTCATCGCGCGCTGGAATACGCCAACGACCGCAAGCACGAGTACGCCACGCTGGAGCACCTGCTGCTGGCGCTGGTCGATGATCGCGATGCTGCGGGCGTCATGCGCGCCTGCAACGTCGATATCGACGCCTTGCGCGGACGCATTACCGAATATCTGGATACCGAGCTCGGTCCGCTCGAGGTGGCGGGGCCGTCGGAGGCCCAGCCGACCACGGGCTTCCAGCGCGTGATCCACCGCGCCGTCGTGCACGTGCAGTCCTCGGGGCGCGAGGAGGTCACGGGTGCGAACGTGCTCGTCGCCATCTTCGCCGAGCGCGAGAGCCATGCCGCATTCTTCCTGCAGGAGCAGGAGATGACGCGGTTCGACGCTGTCCAGTACATCAGCCACGGCATCGCCAAGCGGCCCGGCATGTCCGATCCGCGCCCTGCGCGCGGCGTCGACGAGGACACGACCGAAGGCGGCGAGACCAAGAAGCCCGGTGCCGACGCGCTGAACACGTATTGCGTCAACCTCAATAAGAAAGCGCGCGACGGCCGCATCGATCCGCTCATCGGCCGCGAGAGCGAGGTGCTGCGCACGATCCAGGTGCTGTGCCGCCGCCAGAAGAACAACCCGCTGTTCGTCGGCGACCCCGGCGTCGGCAAGACGGCGATCGCCGAGGGTCTCGCCCGCAAGATCATCCGCGGCGAGGTGCCCGACGTCCTCAAGAGCTCGACCATCTTCGCCCTCGACATGGGCGCGCTGCTCGCCGGCACCCGTTATCGCGGTGACTTCGAGGAGCGGCTCAAGGCCGTGATGAAGGAGGTCGAGAACTATCCGGGCGCGATCCTCTTCATCGATGAGATCCATACCGTGATCGGCGCCGGCGCGACCTCCGGCGGCGCTATGGACGCCTCGAACCTGCTGAAGCCGGCTCTGCAGTCGGGCACGGTGCGCTGCATCGGCTCGACGACCTACAAGGAGTACCGGCAGCACTTCGAGAAGGACCGGGCGCTCGTCCGGCGCTTCCAGAAAATCGACGTCAAGGAGCCGACGATCGAGGACTCCATCGAGATCCTGAAGGGCCTCAAGCCCTACTTCGAGGAGTTCCACAAGCTCAAGTACACCAACGAGGCGGTGAAGGCGGCCGTCGAGCTGTCGGCGAAGTACATCCACGACCGCAAGCTCCCGGACAAGGCGATCGACGTGATCGACGAGACCGGGGCGTCGCAGATGCTCGTGCCGGACAACAAGCGCAAGAAGAAGATCACGGTGAAGGAGGTGGAGGCGACCGTCGCCACGATGGCGCGCATTCCGCCGAAAACCATCACCAAGAGCGATGCCGAAGTGCTGTCCAACCTCAACCGCGACCTGAAGCGGCTGGTGTTCGGCCAGGATCGCGCCATCGAGGCGCTGTCCTCGGCGATCAAGCTCGCGCGCGCCGGGTTGCGGGAGCCGGAGAAGCCCATCGGTTCCTACCTCTTCTCCGGACCCACGGGCGTCGGCAAGACCGAGGTCGCCAAGCAGCTGGCGAACCTGATGGGTGTCGAGCTGCTGCGCTTCGACATGTCCGAGTACATGGAGAAGCACACCGTCTCGCGTCTCATCGGTGCGCCGCCAGGCTATGTCGGCTTCGACCAGGGTGGACTGCTCACGGACGGTGTCGACCAGCATCCGCACAGCGTCCTGCTGCTGGATGAGATCGAGAAGGCGCATCCCGATCTCTTCAACATCCTCCTGCAGGTGATGGACCACGGCAAGCTGACCGACCACAACGGCAAGCAGGTCGACTTCCGTAACGTCATCCTGATCATGACGACCAACGCTGGCGCCAGTGACCTTGCCAAGGCCCCCATGGGCTTCAACCGGGCCAAGCGCGAGGGCGAGGATACGGAGGCGATCAACAAGCTGTTCACGCCGGAGTTCCGTAACCGGCTCGACGCGGTGATCCCATTCGCCGGCCTGCCGCCGGAGATCATCTTCAAGGTGGTCGAGAAGTTCATCTTCCAGCTCGAGGCGCAGCTCGCAGATCGCGGCGTCACGATCGAGCTGACGGAGGCAGCGACGAAGTGGCTGGCCGAGAAGGGCTACGACGACAAGTTCGGCGCCCGCCCGCTCGCCCGTGTCATCCAGGAGTACATCAAGAAGCCGCTCGCCGACGAGTTGCTGTTTGGCAAGCTGGAGCACGGCGGCACCGTGAAGGTGATCGTCGCGGGCGAAGGCGAGGAGCAGAAGCTCGACTTCGAGATCATCGCCGGCGAGCCGAAGCGGGCGAAGGCGAAGGAAGAGGGCGAGGACGACGAGGACCTCGAGGACGAGGGCGAGAAGGCGCTGATCGAGGCCGCCGCGCCGCGCAAGGCGCTGCCGGGCCCGAAGGAGAAGCGTGACTCGCGCAAGTCCACGGGCACCGTTCCAACTGTTCCGCGCAAGCCGGAGTAAACGGTCGGGCTCAACCCTCGACTGAACAGACGAGCCGCTGGTCCCCAAGGGCCAGCGGCTTTTTCATTGCATGCAGCTCCGGCGCATTGATCAGGCGTGCACTGATTTTATTGAGCCCCCGATCGCTCATCCTGCGTCGGCACGCGCGCTGGCTGATCGGCTCATTGTGGGTTCGGCAACCTGGCCCGCGTCATCGCCGCCGATGGGTCCCCCAAACGAGAAGAGCCGCCCCGGTTTCCCGGGACGGCCCTCTCTGTCAAGGTCTAGGGAGACCTTTCCTTATCGTGCGACATGCCGCAGCCGATCGCACTCAAAGGCTTACATCATGTCCATGCCGCCCATGCCGCCCGGGCCCGGCATGGCCGGCTCCTTCTTCTTCGGAGCCTCGGCGATGCCCGCCTCGGTCGTGATGAGGAGGCC
>JAEZHL010000239.1 GCA_023416575.1 Pseudomonadota bacterium | reverse complement strand
CGCCCACGTGCTGGCACTGACCGTCCTGGCCGGCGCCGTCGCGGTCATGGACCTGCGCCTCATCGGGGCGTTCCGGGAGACGTTGCCGGGCGCCGTCATCGCTCCAGCGCGCCGCGTCGCGGTGCTGGCGCTGTTCGCGATGATCCTCACCGGGCTGGTGTTGTTCACGGCCGAGGCGAGCCACGTCGCCATGAATCCCGTGTTCCAGATCAAGATGGCCTTGGTTGCGCTCGGCGTGCTCATTGCCTTGATCATGCAGCGCAGCCTTCCCGCCGTGCTCGCCAAGACGCCGGCGATGACGCCCTTGCCACTGCGCTTCCGGATCGCGGGCGTGCTGTCGCTGACGATCTGGCTCCTCGTCGCCGGCTCCGGGCGATTGATCGCCTATTTCTGATCCGGCACCGGCGCGTGCGCATTCAGCAGCGGCGCGAAGTGGGCACGCACTTTGGCTTCGTCGAGATCGCGCGTGATGAACACGATCCGGGAGCGCCGATCGCTCGAGGGCCAGCGTTCCAGCATCTCGACAGGATAGAAGACGTGCTGCACGCCGTGGATGACGAATGGGTGCTCGCTTTCCACGACGTTGAGGAGACCTTTCACCCGCAGCAGCCTCTCGCCGTGCGCCGACCGTAGCAATTCGATTGCGGCCTCCAACTTCGCGGCCTCGAGCGGCGCATCGAAAGTGAGGCAGAACGAGCTGATACCGTGAAGGTGCGCGTGATGATGGTGATGCGGGTGATCGCAGGTGCCCGATGAGCAATGCGCGTCGTGGGCGTAGTCCTCCGCCGAGAGCCACCGCTCGACGTCGGCCCGGTCGCGGACTTCATAGGCGTTGAGATCGAACAGCTCCGCCGGCTCGATCGCACCGGCAATAGCTTTCCGGATCGGCGCGGCCGGATTAAGCGCCCTTGCCCGCTCGCTGACGCGGTCGACCATCTCGCCATCGAGCAGATCGGTCTTGGTCAGGATCAGTCGGTCCGCCAGTGCGATCTGACGCGCACTTTCATAAGTCGTATCGAGCTGATTGAGGCCGTGCTGCGCATCGACCGTCGTGACGATACCGTCGAGGCGATAGATGCGGAACAAGTCGCGGTCGCTGATCAGCGTTTGCGCAATCGGGGCCGGATCGGCCAAGCCAGTGGTCTCGAGCACGACGCGCTGCAGCTCGGGGATGCTGCCCCGCATCATGTCCTCGTGCAGCTTCAGGAGCGCTTTGACGAGATCGCCGCGGACGGCGCAGCACACGCAGCCCGACGGCAGCAGGACGGTGTCTTCCTGCACCGACTCGATCAGCGCGTCGTCGAGCCCGACCTCGCCGAACTCGTTGACGATCACGGCGGTGCCCGCCATTTCCGGATGCTTCAGCAACGCCCTGAGCAGCGTCGTCTTGCCGGAACCGAGATACCCGGTCAGCACGGTCAATGGAATCGGAAGGTTCACGGCTTCAGCTCACTGCAAATCGGGCCCATGCCAGCAGGGCTCGCACGGTGGGCCCGGCAAATCAAGCGCCGCCGGATGCGACCGGTCCATGACAGGGTCCGGCGCGCGTCAGCTCCTCGAAAGCGCGGACGAACCGATCGAGCCCAGCCCAATCCGTCAACTCGGTATCGCCCGAGGGATCACGTTCGACGCCGTGGGTATCCGCGATCGTATGGAGGATCGCGCGCTCGAGGGGACCGAGCCGGCGATCATGGATGGCGCCAGCAACGTGGAGGACGATATCGGGCATCCAGCCGAGCCCGGCCAGGAAGTGCTGCACGATCTCATCGACTGCCGACCTTTCACTCTCATCGTGCGATGCAGCCGAGAGACTGACCGGCAGAAAGGCCGAGGGGCAGCGCCGCAGCTGAACGGAATGGCGCATGATGAAGGCGGGCAGCTCGGCGTCGAAGTGCCCGCGATGCACCGATCCCGCAATCACGGTGGAATCATAGTCGTCGACACCCGCCTCGCTTTCCTGAGCCGCGATATCGAGCAGCCGCACGACACCGCCATGGTCCTCGAATCGGCGGGCGACGTGATGGGCGATCTTCTCGGTCTGCCCCTCACGCGAGACGTAGGCGATGAGATAGCGCAGCATGGGCAATCCCTGCACGAGTTGCCGACCCAATCCCAAGTAGATCGGATGCGCGTTGCCGCCGGTCAACCTGCAAAGGGAGTTCGTCGCTCCACGAAAACCTTGCTGACGACCGAAAACACTGTCTCGCCGTTCTGATTGACCCCCTCGTTATCGAACAGCACCAGGCCGATGCCGGGCCGCGAGCGGGAGTCGATCTTTTCCTTAGCGCGCGTTGTAAAGGCCAGCGTATCGCCGACGAACACTGGCTTGAACCAGCGCAGTTTCTCGAAACCCGGCGAAGGCCCATAGCGCGCCGGCCGCTCGCCCCGGAACCGCATCAGCTCCGCTTCCCGCCGCCTGTGATCGATGAGGAGGCGCAGCCACACCGCGCTCGTATGCCAGCCGCTGGCAGCCAACGCCCCGAACAAGGACTTGGCCGCGGCCTCCTCATCCAGATGAAAGGGTTGCGGATCGTACTTGCGGGCGAAATCCAGGATTTCGTCGCGGCCGAACGTGTGCGAGCCGAGATGGATCGGCGCCCCGATCTCGAGGTCTTCGAAATAGCCGCTCATGGCGCGTGCTCCCGTTCCCGCATACCGAGGAGCTGGGCTGCATCCCACGTCATCACGACCTCGCCGTTCTGGTTGAGCATTTCGAAGAGCATCTGGCAGACGCCCACACCGGGCCGCGACTTCAGCGCGCGCTTGGAGGTGCAGGTATAGCGGCCCGTCAACGTGTCGCCCGGGACCACGGGCTTCAGCCATTTCACCTCGTCCAGCCCCGGCGAGCCGAGCCCGGCGGCCGCGTTCAGCACCTCGTCCGCGAGCATCCGCATGAACATCGCGCACGTGTGCCAGCCCGATGCACACAACTGGCCGATCATGGAGTTCTTCGCCGCCTCCTCATCGAGGTGAAAGGGCTGCGGATCGAACGCGGTGGCGTAGGCGACGATCTCGACTCGGCTCACCAGGGTGCGGCCAAACGTGACAGTTTCGCCGACAGTGACGTCCTCCCAGTGGAGGATCTTCGACGACGTTTCCTGCTGCATCGAACCTGGCCCTTTCTACGCCCGCGGCGCCCGTTTTCTCGGGCCGCTGATAGCGTCTTGCGGTCGCCGTGGAAAGATGCCGCGCCTTTTTCCACCCTGAATTGCCGGCTTTGCGGGAAGCAACCGGCCATCCAATCGGCGGATTCACGCCATAAACTCGCCAATGTCCAGTGTTCGATGAGCAACGTGATGCAAAACCACAGAAAAGGGGCCTCACGTGTTCAGTTACAGAGCAGGACAAAGTCAGTCGTCCGCCATAGTACGCCTTCAAATCTGCGGCGCGATCTCGGCTCTATTCTTTTCAATATCGACCTTCGCTCCGGCACACGCACTTCCTAAGCTCAGTGATCCAACATCTATTCCGGCAGAGCAGCCGGAGGCTGCGCCCTCTCAATCGGACCGCGACAACCAAGACGTGTCCGCAGTGGATGCCTACCTCGACAAGCTGATGATGGCCGAGTCGGGCGGCAGGCTCACTGCCAAGAACCCGCGCTCGTCGGCGCTCGGGCCCTTTCAGTTCATCAACTCGACCTTCATTGAAGTCGTGGACCGCCACTTCTCTGACGAGGTCGAGGGCCTCAGCCGCTCGCAGATCCTCGCCCTCAGGACAGATCGCGACTTCTCCCGCCGGGCAGCGACGAAGTTCAATGACGACAACGCCGCGTATCTCCGCCGGCGCGGGATTCCGGCCACCTTCGCCCATCTCAGGGTGAGCTATCTGCTCGGCGCCCCCGGTGCCGCCCAGGTGCTGCGCCATGGCCCCAACACGCCGCTCACCAAGGTGTTGCCGGCTGGTGTGATCAAGGCCAATCCGTTCATGCGGCGCTTGACGGTTGCCGGTCTCGTCAAGAGGGCCGAGCGCGAGGTGGGCGTCGGTGAGTGGATCATCGAGAGCGAAAGCGAGGTCGCGCAGTCCGGAGCAGAGTTCTCCACGTCCGAGACCGAGGAGCAGGACGCTGCGACACCGGCGGCCGCAGACGACACGAAAAGCCCGGCTGGAAAGAACGCCAAGACCTCGAGCGCGCGGCAGCCTGCCAAAGCGATGAAGTCGAGCAAGGCGCCGAAGCAGAGCCGTCAGCGGGTCGCCAACGTACGCGGCCGCTCCTGATTGCCCTCACGCTTCTGACCTCGCGGAGCCTGCCCGTGACTTCTGCAGGCGCATAGTCTGGCACCCGGAAAACGCAAAGATCCGGGAGACAATAGACCAGAGGAAGAAGAAAAAGCCTGAAGGACCTCGAGGCAAGCATCGGCCTATTGCCGAATGCTTGCTGGTTCTCTTTGGATCCAGAGGAAATACTGCGCTCGCCCTCTTCGTTCAGAGGGCGATTTTGTTTGTCTCAGTTCGCGAACCGGAAATGGAGCACGTCGCCATCCTTGACGACATACTCCTTGCCTTCGAGGCGCATCTTGCCCGCTTCCCGCGCTCCGGCCTCGCCACCCAGGGCAACATAGTCCTCGTAGGCGATGGTCTCGGCGCGAATAAAGCCCTTCTCGAAATCAGTATGGATCGCACCGGCGGCCTTCGGCGCCTTGGTGCCGGCCTCGACGGTCCAGGCGCGCGCCTCCTTCGGCCCGACGGTGAAGAACGTGATGAGGCCCAGCAGCCGGTAGCCCTCGCGGATGAGCTTGTTGAGCCCGGGCTCGGACAGCCCCAGCTCACCGAGGTACGCCTCGCGGTCGCCAGGCGGCAGTCCGGCCAGCTCCGACTCGATCTTGGCTGAAATGACGACACAGCCCGCGCCTTCGGCGGCCGCGCGTTCCTCGACCTCGCGCGAGTAGGCATTGCCCGTCGCCGCGGACGCCTCATCGACGTTGCAGACATAGAGGACAGGCTTGGCGGTCAGGAGCTGGAGCTGCCGGTAGAGCGGCTCCTCCTCCGGGGTGAGGCTCGCCTGGCGCGCGGGCTTCCCCTCGCGCAGCAACTCGAGCGCCTTGTCGATCAGCCCCAGTTGCGCCTTGGCGTCCTTGTCGCCAGACTTCGCCTTCTTCTCCAAGGGCAGGCGGCGCTTCTCGAGGCTTTCGAGATCGGCCAGCATCAGCTCCGTCTCGACGACGTCAGCATCGGCCAAAGGCGCGATGCGGCCCTCGACGTGTGTGATGTCGGAGTCCTCGAAGCAGCGCAGGACGTAGATGACCGCGTCGACCTCACGGATGTGGGCCAGGAACTGGTTGCCGAGGCCCTCGCCCTTCGAGGCGCCGCGGACCAGACCGGCGATATCGACGAAGGTCAGCCGCGTCGGCAGCTCCTTCGCGCTCTTGGCGATCTCGGCCAGCCGATCCAGCCGCGGATCGGGGACACCGACCTCGCCGACATTCGGCTCGATGGTGCAGAATGGGTAGTTGGCCGCCTCGGCCGCCGCCGTCTGCGTCAGCGCATTGAAGAGCGTGGACTTGCCGACGTTCGGCAGGCCCACGATGCCGCATTTGAAGCCCATGAAACCGTTCCTGTCAGGGAGCGCCACACCGGGCGAACCCCGGCTGACAACGTGGCATCTAGCCCGTGCCGGTCGGATTGAAAAGCCTTTCCAGTGACGCACGGCACAATGAGCCGATTGACGACAGATGAGATCAGCTGGCCGCTGCGCCCAGTCTCACTGTTTCGTCGCGTGTGCGTATCGGCTATCAGTGTTGCCCGAAGCTGCTCAATCACGCCTGCCGGAACACTCCACCATGGACCTAAGCTCGCTTGTGATCTTCGCTGGCGCCCTGCTCGTGGCCGCCGCCTCGCCGGGGCCTGGGATCGCCGCGATCGTGGCGCGCGTGCTCGGCCGCGGCCTGCAGGGCGCGTTCGCGTTCACGGCGGGCATCGCCACGGGAGACGTCATCTGGCTGACATTCGCCGTGCTCGGCCTGTCCGCGATTGCGCAGACGTTCGAGAGCGTCTTCCTCGTCATCAAGTACGCGGGTGCGGCCTACCTGCTCTACCTCGCGTGGAAGCTGTGGACGGCGCAGGTGAGCATCGAGGAAGCGAGCATCGCGCAGCCGGATGCGAAACCGCTGCGGCTGTTCCTCGGCGGTCTGGCGGTGACGATGGGCAACCCCAAGGTGATGGTGTTCTACCTGGCGCTGCTGCCGAGCATCATCGAGGTGGCGCGCGTAAGCTGGATCGGCTGGCTCGAGCTGTCGGCGGTAACGCTCGCCGTGCTCACCGTCGTCTTCGGCGGCTACGTTCTGCTCGCAGCGCGGACGCGGGCCCTGTTCAAGAGCCCGCGCGCCATGAAGGTCGTCAATCGGGTCACTGGCGCGACGATGGCGTCGGCCGCCGCGGCCGTCGCCTTCCGCTGAGCGCTCAGCTGGCGCTCGCGGCCGCCGCGTTCCGAACCTTGCCGGCCTGCTTCTTCAGGCGCTTGCGGACAGCTGCGGTGTTGCCCTGAATCCGCGTGACCTTCGCGCGCGGCATCGCCCGGCGCGCCTTCTTCTTCTGCGTCTCGATATTTCTGAGCGACCGCTTGGTCATCGGGGCTGGCTCCGCAATGCTGAAGGTGAGAGATCGCCCCGACATGGAGCGCACCCGGCCGATGTAGGCCAAGGGGGCGGAACAGGCAAGCTCCGGCAACGCGCCCGAGGTCAGTTGAACATCAAATTGACGCCGTAGCCGGGGGCCAGGAAAGCGCCCGCCCAGACCAGGCACGAGAGAAGGCTCGCGGACAGGAACAGCGGCCAGGACATGCTCAGCATGCCAGCGACGACCGGCACGAATGGTCTCAACCCGCCGATGAATTTACCAACGATGATGCCGAGAATGCCCCAGCGCTCGCAGAACAACTCGCCCTTCGGGATCAGGTCCGGAAACTTGCGGATCGGCCAGACCTTGCCGACGTCGTTCTTGAAGTAGCGGCCGAGGCCATAGGAGACGCAGTCTCCGATGCAGGCCCCGATCGAGCCCGCGAGCCAGACGGGCCAGAACTCGCCACCTGCAGCGCTGTGCACGGTGCCGATTGCGAGAAACAGGATCGTCGAGGGGACGAAGAGCGAGACCAGCGCGATGCTCTCGGCGAAACCGAGCGCGAACACCAGAAGGACCGTGAGTTGTGAATGCTCCCTGGCCAGGATCACCAGCGCATCCGTCCAGCCCTCGATCGAAAGTGACATGAGCACCGTGGGTACTGCCTGTCGCAAGATCCGCACACATCAACTGCGGCGTCGGGAAGGTCGTTTCGCCCCTGGGCGTGTGTTCGTTACCAGCCTCGTTCCGTGCAACCTGCAGTCTAGTTCGATCCCAGCAGCCATTTCATTCCCAGCGAGCTCGGCGCCAGGACGCCGGTCGCCCAGAGGAACGCGGAGCTGATGTTCGCAATCTGAAATGGAAGCTGCCGCATGGCATACATCCCCGCCACCACGGGAATGACCGCGCGGATCGGTCCGAAGAAGTGGCCGAGGAAGACGCCAAAGGCCCCGTAGCGGTCGAAGAACTGCTGCCCCTTGGGGATCATTTCGGGATAGCGCGTGAACGGCCA
>JAEZHL010000172.1 GCA_023416575.1 Pseudomonadota bacterium | reverse complement strand
GCAAAAAGCCCCACGTCGTTGGCAAAGCCGAGCAGATGCTCGAAGTCACGCGCCGCCGCCGCGACCTCCGGGCGCTTGGCCAGATTATCGACGGCCCAGAAACTGCAGATCCCGAACGCGGCTTCCTGACTGCTGAAGCCATCATAGTTCCGTTCGTACCTGAAGAGCAGCCCGTTGCACGCAAGGCGCTCATGAATGAGGTTGTAGGTCGAGACCATGCGCGGGTGCGCCGCGTCCCTGTAGCCGACGCTCGCCATCAGAAGCAGGGCAGCATCGACGTGCTCGCCGTCGAGCTCGCTCGTGTAACTCCCCAGCTTGGGGTAGAACCCCCGCGTTTCGATGACATCCTCGATCTCCCGCTGAACGCGGCGCAGCCGCTCCACTGATGTGTCCAAGGAGATGAAGCCGCGATCGTGCAGCTTGATGAGACGATCCATCGCCGTCCAGCACATGACCTTGGAGAACGTGTACTGGCGCCGCGGCCCGCGGATTTCCCAGATCCCGCTGTCGGGTTCCCGCCACTGCCTGCAGACCACGCCTCCGAAGCCGGCCAGCATACGCCCCTCTGCTTCATCAAGACTGCAGCCGCCTTCCGCAGTGGCGTATGCCGCCATGGCAACCTCGCCATAGACGTCGAGCTGCCGCTGGTCGTAGGCGCCGTTGCCGATTCGGACGGGACGCGAGCCCTTGTACCCCGTCAGCTGGGGCAGCTCGATCTCTTTGAGATTCGACCTGCCCACGATGTCATAGACGATCTGCAGCTCGGGCCAGGTCAGCCTCGTTGCGTGGAGCATCCAGCCGAGGAAACTGCGGGCCTCCTCGAAATAGCCCAGATTGAGCATGGCAGCATTGGTCAGCCCCGCATCTCGCAGCCAGCAATAACGGTAATCCCAGTTCCGACTGCCGCCGATGCTTTCCGGAAGTGACGTCGTCGGTGCCGCGACGATAGCGCCGGAGAGGCAATAGGTGAGCAACTTGAGGGTGATTGCGCTGCGCATGACGGCGTCCCGGTAAGGTCCGCGATAGGTGCACTGCCGCGCCCACCCTTGCCACCAGCCGACTGTGCGCGCGAGCCGGTCGTCAGCGTCCCGGCCCAACATTGGAAATACGGCAGGGTCCCCTTTGGTGTAGCTGAGGCTCAGATACCGGCGCTCGCCCGGCCGGATCACGACCGAGCTGGCCAGTCCCGTCTCGGCTGGCATGAAATCGATGTTGCTTCGCAGGACCAGGATCTGGTTGGACCAGGTCCAGCACCAGCCGATCGCGCCCCTGTGGCGCACGCCCGGCTTGGTGCTGTTGTAATCGGGCCGGACATCGATCCCGATGTCGAGTTCCACCGCGCCTTCGACACCTTCGATGATGCGCACGACCTCACGCATCGGACCCATGGGGTCGAGACCGTCGAGCGTCGGGAAGAAGTCGATCAGCTTCGCCCTGCCGGTCTCGGTCGCGAACGTCGTTTCGAGAACCGCCGTATCCGGCGTGTATCGTCTTGAGGCAGAGAACGGCTGTCGAGGGTGCACGAAAAAACGCCCCCCGTGTCCTGGATCGAGGAGTTGCGCGAAAACGGATGGGCTCGAGAAATCCGGAAGGCAGAGCCAGTCGATTGAGCCGGCGATAGAGACGAGAGCAGCCGTCCTGCAATCACCTATGATTGCATAGTCACCGATTTCCATCTCGGCCAGGGCATCCGGCGCCGCGAAGCGATCGGTGGCGGCGCGCTTTGCAGCCTGCATCCTGCTTCGCTCCGGCATCGTTCGAGGTGCCTTCTCCGCGGGCGACACCGAACACCGAACGTAACGGGCGAACCCTGGGTTCCAACGCGAGCGCGCCAATCGCGTGGCGTACGATCGGTTGAAGCGGCCTAAGCCTGAGCCGAGCCGCCCTGCAGCTGCCCCGGTTTGAAATACAAAAAGCCCGGCCAATTGGCCGGGCTTTTAGAAATCAGTGTGAGCGAATGACCTCAGGCGCTGGCCTCGGTGGCCGGCACCTCGGCGGCAGTCGATTCCGCCATCAACCGGCTCGCCTGACCAACCCAGTCGTCGCGCTCGATCTGGCCCTCAAGCTTCAGCAGTTCGTCGAGGTTCGAGATGTCCTCGTCCGAGAACGCCGCGATCTGGTCGAAGCGCAGCACGTTGTACTTGCGCAGCTGCGCCTCGAGCTCCGCGGTGATGCCGTGGATCTGCTTGAGGTCATCGGGCTGGCCCTTCGGCCGCTTGAAGCCCTTGAAGGCAGCGTTGAGACGACGGGCGCGAACGTCCGTGCGCTCGACGATGCGGGCTGCCTTGCCGCGGCGACCGCGCAGATAATACAGCTTCGCGCGACGCACCTTGCCGCGGCGGAGCACTTCGATGTCCGCGATGTAGGGCGAGTAGATCGGGAACACACGCTCCACGCCCTCGCCGTAGGAGATCTTGCGAACAGTGAAGCTCTCGTTGAGCCCCGCGCCGGAGCGCGCGATCACGACGCCCTCATAGGCCTGGGTCCGGACGTTGTCGCCCTCGAACACCTTGACCATGACCTTGACGGTATCGCCAGGGCCGAACTCGGGGACCACACGCTTGGCGGTGATCGCGCTCATCTGCTCGGCCTCGAGCATTTGGATGATGTTCATGACAGAACCTCGACCGGAGTGGCAATGCCCGCCACGGGCTCGACTTTGCGGACCGTCGACCCCATGCGGCAGCATTTTGGGAATTCGGATCGCGGGTAGATAGCCTAATTGGTTGCCCTTGTCGACTCTTCACTGTCAGGAAGTTTCGGGAGCCTTCGCAAAGAGATCCGGCCGCCGCTCGCGGGTGGTTCTGAGCCGTTCCGCGTGGCGCCATTCGGCGATTCGCCGGTGATCGCCGGACAGAAGAACGTCAGGAATGCCGCGCCCTTCCCACTCGCGCGGCCGGGTGTACTGCGGATACTCCAGGAGCCCGTCCTCGAAGCTTTCCTCCGACAGTGATTCTTGCGCCCCCATGACCCCCGGCAGAAGCCGCACACACGCGTCGATGAGGACCATGGCCGCCAGCTCCCCGCCGGACAGAACGTAGTCGCCGATCGAGATCTCACGCACGTGTCGCGCTTCGAGGACCCGCTGATCGACACCTTCGAAACGCCCGGCCAGCACAAGCAGTCCGGGACCCGTCGCCAGCTCGCGCACGACCGATTGCGTCAGCGGAGCACCGCGCGGCGTCATGTAGATGAGGGCGACATCGGGGTCCGTTTCGGCGCGAGCGGCATCGATGGCCGCGCCGACCACGTCGCAGCGCATGACCATGCCCGGGCCGCCGCCAGCCGGATTGTCGTCGACGGTGCGATGCCGGCCGATGCCGAAGTCACGGATGTTGCGTGCGGCGAGCGACCACAAACCCGATACGAGAGCCTGCCCCGACAGTGAATGGCCGAGCGGTCCGGGGAACATTTCGGGGAACAAGGTGAGGACGGTGGCTTGCCACGGCCTCTGGTACGGGATTTCGCGCCCCGCTGGCGAGCTCATGTCGGATCTCCGCAGGCTTGTTGGTGCGGCCTGCAGCCTGTCCCCGATCTTCCGGCGCGAGTCAACGTTGCTGCAGCGACCGATTGGCTCGCTCCAGTGTGGAAGGCCGTCTTCGGCTTGATCGTCGCGCCTGGTTCAGGCCGCCAGCTTGCGCGGTTCGCGAAATTCGGGGGTAAAAAAAACCGGCTGGCTCAACTCTGGCTCATCGACCGGGCCCAAGACTTCGGCCAGCTCGACCAGCAATTGCCGGAAAGCGTAGTCGGCCGAATCGAGCCGGATCGCGGCACGGTCGTGCAACTCGCGCGCCCGCTCGCTCCGCGCGACCCCGAGGCGGATTGGCGCGATCGCGCGCTCCCAATGCGCTTCCGGCGACATGGGTGCCTCTGCCTTGCAATCGGAGGTCGCAACCTTCGGTTCGGGAGGCGCGGGCTGGCGCTCGCTTTTCAACAATCGCGATGGCTTGGCAGGGCTCGTGCGGATTTTCGCTTTAAACGACTTACCGGTTGCGAGCCTGGCTTTTTGCGGCATCAGCCGCGCTTTCAGCCCATAAGCGATTGCGACCAATATGCCCGAAATCAGGAATACCTGACCGAATCCGATCATTGCCGCTTGGTACTCGCGCACCAAATCCTGGAGCACTGATGTCATTTTATGACTGAAACTCGGGCTGATCGAAAGTCTTAGTCATTCGTCATCGAAAAGAATCAATAACGAATAAAGTTCCCAATGGGAGAGTAGAGGCATCCAAGCGTTAACAGAGCATTAATTGCCGGGTCGTTTGAAGACAATAGGCACCCTGGCGCCAGAGTGGCGCGTCGCGCCATTACGATTCGGAGGCCACTCGCTTTACGCGAAACCGATCAGTCGTCGGACATCATCGGGCGTCGTGCCAGCCGATCTGAGGGCTCGCAACGAGGTGTCGCGTGCACTCTTCGAGAGCTTGCGGCCGCCATCATCGGCAATCAGCCGGTGGTGATGATAGACGGGCTCCGGCAACCCGAGCAGAACCTGCAGCAGACGATGTACATCGGTCGCGGCGAAAAGATCGAGGCCGCGGGTGACATGCGTGACGCCCTGCCGCGCATCGTCCACGACGACGGCCAGATGATAGCTCGCCGGAATATCCTTACGCACGATCACCACATCCCCCCACCGCTCCGG
>JAEZHL010000149.1 GCA_023416575.1 Pseudomonadota bacterium | reverse complement strand
GGCCAGAGCCTCTTCGAGGGTAACCACCCCGTCGCTGTTGGTGTCGAGCGCCTTCAGCCGTTCGCCCTTGAACCCGCCAAAGCCGAAGCCATGGCCACCCATGTGCGCGAGCATCGGCCCCATGCCTGGCCCGTCGCTGAAGCGGCCGCGCTTCTCGCCGACGCCGGCAAAGGCCGCGGCGCCACCCGCAGCGATCAAGGCACCCGCGATCAAAACGATGCTTTTCTTTCTCATACTGTCTCCACAGGTCGGACCTCGTCCCCAGCATTTCAGGAACGAGCCAACCCCGCGGGATCCGTCGCACTTTCTTTGGATTACACCACGACCCGATCGAACAGGCTTGCAGTCTCCGCCAGAGTTTGCCGGAGCTCGGCTTCCAGCCGCTCGAAGCCGATAGCATCTGCTGCCCGGGCCAGCAGGTCCTTGAGACCCTGGGGCGCCTCGTCCGGCCGAAACGCGCCATCGACGCACAGCCTGACGATCTGGGTCAGGTCGTTCAAAAGCCGCGCCGCCGGAATGAGAACGGCGCCCCCGCCTTCGGGGATCAGCCCCTTGCCCTCGAGCTTCTGCAATGCTCGCACGGTATTCTGGTCGAGCACGTCCGGATGCTCGGCGGCGTGGACGAGTTGCAGGTGCTGCGCCATGAACTCGATGTCGACGATCCCGCCCCGGACCTGCTTCAGGTCCCAAAGCTCGTCGCTGCCCTTCTCGGTGGCGATGCGCTGCCGCATGTCGCGTACGTCGGCGGCGATGCGGCTTCGGTCCCGCGGGCGCGCAATAGTATCACTGATCGCCTTCTCCACCTTGGCACGCATTTCTGGCGTACCTGTAATCACACGCGCCCGCGTCAGAGCCATGTGCTCCCACGTCCAGGCCGAAGTTGCCTGATACTCGATGAAGCTGGAAAGCTGCGTGGCGACTGGCCCTTTCTGGCCGGAGGGCCGCAACCGAAGATCGACCTCGTAGAGCGCCCCTTCGGCGGTCGGGGACGACAACGCGCTGATGAGGCGCTGCGTCAACCGGGCGTAATACTGGCTCGGTGCGAGCGGCCTGGGGCCGTCGGAATGGATCGTGTCCGGCGCACAATCGTAAACGACGATGAGATCGAGATCGGAGGCTGCCGTCATCTCACGGCCGCCGAGCTTGCCCATTGCGACGACTGCGGCCGTACCGCCGGGAATGCGACCGTGTACGCGGGCGAAGTCGGCTTCGACGGCCTCTTGCAAGGCCCTGATGAGGTGGTCCGCCAGGAGCGCATAGGCGCCACCCGCCTGCGAGGCGCCTATGATGCCGGAAAGTATGCGGACTCCGATCAGGAATGCCTGCTCATTCCCGATCACCCGGGCGCGATCGAGGATTTCCTGCAAGTCGGCAGCACTGCCGATCTCCTCGCGCATCAGGGCCTCGAGCCCCTCGGAGGTCGGCAGCGTGCCGATGACACGCGGATCGAGCACGGCATCGAGCACGCGGCGACGGCGGCTGAGAATACGCGCGAGCCGCGGCGCGGATCCCATGATGTCGGCGACGAGACGCAGCAAAGACGGGTTGGCCCGCAGTAGCGAGAAGAGCTGAACCCCGGCGGGCAATTGCTCCAAAAAACGATCGAAGCTGGCAAAAGCGCCATCCGGATTGGCCGTCTGCGCCAGGGCCTCGATCAGCACGGCCTGCACTTCCGTCAGCAATTCGCGCGCCTTGGCGCTGCGCACGGCCGGATAACGCCCATGATGCCAACCGCGCACGGCCGCGATCACTTGATCGGGCTGCGAATACCCCATTTTGGCCAATGCCTCGACGGTCTGGGGATCGTCGGACTCGCCGGCGAACACCATGTTGACGCCGCCGCGCGTCAGTTCCGGCATATCCTCGAACAGCGCCGCGTAATGGCCTTGCACCGTCTCGAGGTGCTCCACCAACGTGGCAGCGAATTCCTCGGCTGACTGATAGCCGGCAAAGCGTGCCAGCGACGCAAGCGCATCGGGCGACTCTGGGAGTGCATGCGTCTGCTCATCCGCGACCATCTGCAGCCGATGCTCGATGCCGCGGAGGAACTCGTAGCTTCGGGTCAGTTCATCGCGCACCTGCGGCTTGATCCAGCCGCGCGCAGAAAGGCGATCCAAGGCCGCCAGAGTTGCAGGCGTCCGCAGATCGGGCTGGCGCCCGCCAGCGATAAGCTGCTGCGTTTGAGCGAAAAACTCGATCTCGCGAATGCCACCGCGGCCGAGCTTGATGTTGTGTCCCGCGACGCCGATCTCGCCGAAGCCACGATGGGCGTGAATCTGGCGTTTCATGGCGTGAATGTCAGCGATGGCTGCGAAATCGAGATATTTGCGCCAGATGAATGGCGACAGCTCTGAAAGCAACGCCCGGCCCGCCTCGATATCACCTGCAATCGGGCGCGCCTTGATCATTGCGGCACGCTCCCAGTTCTGGCCGAAGCTCTCGTAGTAGGTGAGAGCGGCGTCGGTCGAGAGGGCGACTTGCGTCGCGCCAGGATCGGGGCGCAGCCTCAGGTCCGTACGAAAGACATACCCGTCCCCCGTGCGTTCTTGCAGGATGCGGACGAGCTCGCGGGTCATCCGCACAAAGAACGGCTGCGGCTCGACATCGTGACGTAGCTTGAGCTTATCCCGGTCGTAGAAAACAATGAGGTCGATGTCGCTCGAATAGTTGAGCTCGTGAGCGCCGTACTTGCCCATCCCGAGCACGAAGAAGCCGGAATCGCGCTCGGGTGTCGGATCGTCTGACAGCCAGCTCCCATTCGCGACCGCCTGCCGAAAAAGGAAATGAACCGCGTGCTGGACGGCAGCATCCGCCGCCTGCGTAAGCGTTCCCGTGACATCGGCCAGCGTCCACACGCCTCCCAGATCGGTCAGGGCCGTCAGTAGCGCGATCGAATTCTTGAAGCTGCGCAACGCTGCCATCAGCTCGGCGACGGACCGTGCCGCTTCAGCTCCTTGCGCGACCTCCTTCAGCAGCTCGGCCCGCATCTCGTCCGGAGGTGTCGCGAGCAGCCGCACGAGGCGGGCCGGATCGCGGCGGAGCAGCCCCGAGAGATATGGCGACCCGGCAAGTATGCCGCCGATGAGGCGACGGACAGTCTCAGTGACAGGCATGCCGTGAACTTGGAGGGCGTCCGCCATCTCCACGTCGAGCTCGTCGACCCCAGCGGCCACCTGGGGATCGTCGATGCCAAGCGGCGCGCGGGTGAGCCGGGCATAGAGCGGCGCGGACGTGCTCGGCAGTGCTGTCATGAGGCTGCTCTCGTTGGGGGCTGAGTTTGGCCACCATCGCTCTTACGCGGCAGGGCCGAAATGGGCCAGGTCAGCACGACGCGCAACCCCGGTCGGTTATCTTCCAGCCGGACGGCGCCTTTGTGCAACCGGGCAACAGCCGCCACGAGGCTGAGCCCAAGCCCTGTTCCCGGTCGTGTCCGGCTCGCCTCCAGGCGGACGAAACGCTTCAGCGCCCGTTCCCGATCGAGCGCGGGAATACCCGGCCCGTGGTCCGCCACCGAAAGCTCGACCTCATCCCCCGTGCGGGCCAGGGTGACGTCGATCTCTGCGGCCCCCGACGGCGCTTTCGCACCGGGCGGCGGTCCTCCGTACTTGATGGCGTTGTCCAGGAGGTTGGCCACTGCCTGCCCGACGAGCTGCCGATTGGCGTGGACAGGGATTTCGCCCGTAGCAACGAACTTCAGGTTGCTATGGCATTCCTCGGCGTGCGGCTCGTACAGCTCGACGACATCGCGCACCAGAGCCGTCAGATCGAAGTCCTCCATACTCTCGTCGACGGCACCCGCCTCAAGTCGGGCGATGAGCAAGAGAGCGTTGAACGTCTTGATGATCCCATCCGCATCTTCGATCGCGCGCCCCAGACCGTCGCGGTACTCCTGCGGCGTACGCGCGTCCCGCAGCGCCGCCTCAGCGCGGTTGCGCAGGCGATTCAAGGGCGTCTTGAGGTCGTGTGCGATGTTGTCAGAGATTTCACGCAGGCCCGCCATCAACTGCTCGATGCGATCGAGCATCTCATTGAGATTGCGAGCGAGCTCATCGAGCTCATCGCCCGATCCAGTGGAGGCAATGCGGCGGGACAGGTCGCCGGACATGATCGTTTCGGCCGTTGCCGTCATCCCAGCGATCCTCTTCAGGATCAGGCGGCTCGCAGCAATCCCGCCGGCAAGGCCGATGACGAGAAGCAGTCCAATTCCGGCCAGCAGCGCATTTTTCACCTGCTCGATGAAGCGCAGCTGCTCCTCGACATCGCGCGCCAAGAGCAAGCGCCGGCCGTCGCTCAGGGCAACCGGCAGCCCGATAGCCAAACGCCGTTCAGCATCGGCTTTGCCGTCTGCCGCGAACCGAAAGAGGCCCCCGGCCCCACCTTCCAGCTCGGCCGGCCAGCGGCTGAGATTGCCCGCGATTTTCCTGCCCTGCGCGTCGGCTAGGAAATAGAGGTGCGCCTCTGCAGCACGGCTGCGTTCACTGACTACCTGGGTGACAGCGTCCGGCCCTTTCAAACGGGCCAATGCCTGAACACCTTCCGCCTCGGCAGAAATGGTCGCAAAAAGCTGACGGATCAGAAGATTATTCGTTTGCCAGACAAGAACGCCGGCAATGGCCGCCGCCACCGCCACAAAAACCGCGACGAAAACCGCCATCAGCCGGAACGCCGTCGTCCGGGCAAAGCGCGGCAGCGGGTTAGCTCTTGCCTGCACTGATCATGTATCCCGCACCACGTATGGTGTGCAGCAGAGATTCCTCGAAGTTCTTGTCGATCTTCGATCTGAGCCTGGAGATGTGCACGTCGATGACATTGGTTTGCGGATCGAAGTGATAATCCCAAACGTGCTCGAGCAGCATCGTTCGCGTCACCACCTGGCCGGCATGCCGCATCAGGTATTCGAGGAGGCGGTACTCGCGCGGCTGGAGGGCAATCGTCTCGCCCGCTCTGGTGACTCGGTGCGACAGCCGGTCCAACACGAGGTCCCCGACGACGTATCGCGTCTGCTGCTCCTGCGGATCACCACGCCGCGAGAGGGCCTCGATTCGCGCAAGGAGCTCGGAGAAGGCGTAAGGTTTCGTGAGGTAATCATCGCCGCCGGCCCTGAGGCCCTTGACCTTGTCGTCGACCTCTCCCAACGCCGACAGGATCAGCACAGGCGTTCGGATGCCCGCATCCCGAATTTTCCGGACGATGGAAAGGCCATCGAGGCTCGGCAGCATCCGGTCGACGATCAGCACGTCGAAATCGGCTGCCAGGGCTGTATCGAGCCCGTCCTGGCCATCGTGGGCCAGCTCGACGGCATGACCGCTCTCCTTCAGCGCCTTCTGCAGGAAGTGCGCCGTTTCCCGGTCGTCCTCGATCACCAGCACGCGCATGTGTGGCCCGATGTCAGGGCTGTCCTTTCCTCCACAGAAGACAAAACGAGGCGGACTTGTCCAGGACCCGGAGAAGCCCGCCCCGATCATCCTATCCGAGGAGACGTCAGCCCTTCATCTGCACCGCCACCACGCGCTTCTGGTCGCCCGTGCGGACGGTCAGGAGCACCGCCTTGCGGCCGATCTCCTTGGCAGCCTTCACCGCTGACTCGACCTCGCCGACAGAGCTGACGGTCCGGCCATTGACCTCCAGGATCACGTCACCGCTCTTCAGCCCCTTGGTCACGGCATCAGAGCCCTGGTCGACGTCGGTGATCTGAACCCCCTCCGCCTTGCCACCGCGCGTGGCCGGCTGTGCCGGGCCAAGCGTCAGACCGAGGGAGTTCATCTGCCCCTGGGGCGAGCCACCCTGCTCCAGGCGCGCGATCTCGTCCTTCGAGCCGGGGAACGTGCCAAGCTTGACCTTGACCGTCATCTCTTTGTTGTCACGCAGAATCTTGACGTCCACGGTCGTGTTGGGGGTGTAGTCCGCGACCTTGCGTGCCAGTTCCCGGCTGTCGGCGATCGGCTCGCCATTGATCGCGAGGATCGCATCCTGGCTCTTCAGACCGGCTTCAGCTGCCGGGCCGCTCGGCGTGACATCATTGACGAGCGCTCCCTTGGGCTCTGCCAAGCCAAGGCTGGCGGCGGTATCCTCGTCCACGCTCTGGATGCGCACACCGAGCCAGCCGCGACGGACCGCTCCGTCCTTCTGCAGCTGCGCAACGACCTCGTTCGCCGTGCTGGCTGGCACCGCGAAGGCAATTCCGACGTTGCCGCCCGACGGGCTGTAGATCGCCGTATTCACTCCGACGACCTCGCCGTCGAGATTGAAGGTCGGTCCGCCCGAGTTGCCACGGTTCACGGCAGCGTCGATCTGCATGTAGTCGTAGGGACCCGAACCGATGTCCCTGGCAAGGGCCGAGACGATACCGGCGGTCACCGTTCCGCCCAGACCGAACGGGTTGCCCACCGCGACGACCCAATCACCGACGCGCGGTGTCTTCTGCGCGAACTTGACGAACGGGAAAGTCTTGTCCTTCGCATTGATCTTCAGCAGAGCGAGATCGGTCCGCGGATCGGTGCCGACGACGTCCGCTTCGTACTTCTGCTGCTCATCGAAGCTGACCGTCACCTTGTCGGCATTGTCGATCACGTGATTGTTTGTCA
>JAEZHL010000085.1 GCA_023416575.1 Pseudomonadota bacterium | reverse complement strand
TGTTCGATGCCCTCTGCGCCGAGAACGACCTGATCGTCGGCGCCAACGAGCCCTACGCCGGCCAGCTCGAAGGCGATACGCTCTGGCAGCATGGGACGCAGCGGGGGCTCGCGCATGCCATCATCGAGATCCGGCAGGACCTGATCCGGGACATGAAGGGACAGACGGCGTGGGCGACGCGGCTCATGCGGATCATGCGCGGCTTGGCGGGGCGGCCCGACCTGCAGCTCGAACTCCGCACTGCCGGGCTGGAGCCTGCTGACAGGCGAGGTGCCAGCCCCCCCATTTGAACTGCAGTTCACCCCATGAGGCCACCATGCAAGATATCGATGACAAGACCAGGACCGAGCTCGAGGCGGCTGCCTTCCGCAGGCTCGTCGCGCATCTGCGCCAGCGCACGGATGTCCAGAACATCGACCTGATGAACCTGGCCGGCTTCTGCCGCAATTGCTTGGCGAACTGGTACCAGGAAGCGGCAGACGCGGCCGGCGTTCCCCTGACCAAGGACGAGGCCCGCGAGACCATTTACGGCATTCCCTACCGGGAGTGGCAGGCGAAGTACCAGAAAGAGGCATCGCCGGAGCAGAAGGCCGCCTTCGAAAAATCCAAGCCGCACAATCACTGATCGAGGGTGTGCTGCGACGGTGAGTTGCGGGGATAACTCCAGCTGCCGCCACGGCTTTGCCTTGCTGCGGCCAGACCGCGGCGCTAGCGGTTGGCAGACGGCGGTGCCGGTTCCGGCACTGGATGGGTGTCCTCACATGGACGCCATGACTTCGGGGGTTGCCAGATGACCACGCTTCAGGGAGCGACGCAAAACCAGCTGCGGCAGTTCGTCGAGCAGATTGAGCGCCTCGAGGAAGAGAAGAAGGCCATTTCCGACGACATTCGCGACAAGTTCGCGGAGGCCAAAGCGGTTGGCTTCGATGTCAAGGCGCTGCGTCAGGTCATTCGGCTGCGCAAGAAGAGCAAGGCCGACCGCCAGGAGGAAGAGGCAATTCTGGAGACGTATCTCCACGCGCTGGGGATGCTCGACGGCGAGCCCGACCCCCAGATGATGGCGGCGGAATAGTTGCGGAAAAGTGAGCCGCGTCGGGCGAAGCTGTCGCCACGCGCTCACGCCCGCACGAATCTGATCACGCCCATCCGATCAACCTCACGCCGCGCGGCACCCAGAGTTTCGAGCCGGTGCAGGTGGGCGAGCGTCTCTGCAAGCGCCAGGTACCATTGACCCTCCGCCATCGCCCGCGCGAAGAGCACGTGTGCGCACTCGGTCGCGGTGAGCGGCCTTTCGAGAGCGCCCTGCGCGAGATCGAGGCGCCTGCGATGATGCTCCGCGAGCTGGTCGAGCCGATGGTCCAGCCCGCGGAACGGCAGGCCGTGGGAGGGCAGCACGAGCGTCGTCGCGGGAAGGCCGCGGAAGCGCTCCAGTGATGTGAGATAGTCGGTCAGCGGGTCGGCGAGCGGCTCTCCCGCGAACACGCCGACGACCGGGGAAATGCGCTGCAGGACCTGATCGCCTGCGATCACGACATCGCCATCGACGGCCAGGAAGGAGGCGTGCTCGTCGGCATGGCCATCGGCGGTCAGCACCCGCCAGCGCCGGCCCCCCATCTCCAGCGTGTCGTTATCGCGGATCCTGATGTGCGCGAGCGGTGGCTGGCCGAAGAGGCGCAACAGCGGCCCGCGATTCGTCGCATACGCGTCGATGTGGCGGGGCGCGCACCCGTGGACGCGCAGGTGCTCGAGGGATGTGGCACTGGTCGGATCGTTGCGGCCCTGAAAGGTCACGCGCGACCACAGCCAGGCTGCCAGCGTGGCATGGAAGGGAGCGCCGAAATCCTCGGTGATCCAGCCCGCCAGTCCGACATGGTCGACGTGTCCGTGGGTCGCCACGAGCCGCCGGATTGGCTTGCCCCGCATCGGACCTGACGCGAGTTTTTGCCAGGCCGCTCGCGTCTCGGGCGAGTCGAGACCACAGTCGATCGCTGTCCAGCCATCCGCTTCCGCGAGCAGCCAGACGTTGACGTGATCGAGCCGGACCGGCAGCGGCATGCGCGCCCAAAGCACCCCCGGCGCGACCTCGATCGCCTCGCCCGGAGCGGGTGGGGTCGCAAACGGCAGCGTGATCTCGTCAGCGGGGCCAGTCCCGTGTCTCATCACAATTCTTTCGATTGCACACGCCGACGGATGCCGGCGCAGTTCTCAGCCTACGGTTACGCCGGGTAATCATCGCATCCGTGTGACGGAGGCAAGTCATGATTGACCGGCAGTCACGAGCGGAGGCGGGCCCCTGTCGCGGACAGTAGCGGACCGGTTGACGCCGTGGGTCCTCTTGCGGCGTATGCCAGCCATGCAGTTCGACACCTCATTGCCCATCGATGCCGTGCTCGGCGAGCTCGGGGCCGCTCTTATGGCCGGCACATCCGCTGTGCTGGTTGCGCCTCCGGGCGCCGGCAAGACGACCCGGGTGCCGCTGGCGCTTGCCGATGCGGCATGGCTCGGCGGCCGCAAAATCCTCATTCTCGAGCCACGCCGGCTTGCGGCGCGCGGCGCGGCGGAGCGTATGGCGCGATCGCTCGGCGAGCAGGTGGGCGAAACCGTCGGGCTGCGGGCCCGGCTCAGCTCCAAGGTGGGGCCGCGGACACGGATCGAGGTCGTCACCGAAGGCGTCTTCACGCGCATGATCCTCGACGATCCGGCGCTGGAGAACGTCGGGGCGGTGCTGTTCGATGAATTTCACGAGCGCTCGCTCGATGCGGACCTCGGCTTGGCGTTGGCGCTCGACAGCCAGGGCGCGCTCCGCGACGATCTCAGGCTGCTCGTCATGTCGGCGACGCTCGACGGTGCGCGGGTGGCGGAGCTCATCGGCGGCGCGCCCGTCATTCGCAGCGAGGGTCGCGCGTATCCGGTCGAGACCCATTATCTCGGGCGCGATCCGGTACTGCGTGTCGAGGACCAGATGGCGGCTGCGATCGTGGAGGCGGTACGCGGTGAAACCGGATCGGTGCTGGCCTTCCTCCCGGGGCAGGGCGAAATCCGCCGCGTCGCGGACCGGCTGGCCGACCGGATCAAAGATCCCGCGGTGGCGGTCGTGCAGTTGCACGGCGGGCTCGACATCGCGGCGCAGAACGAGGCTGTCGCACCCGCGGCGCCCGGCCGCCGCAAGGTCGTGCTCGCAACATCGATTGCGGAGACCTCGCTCACCATCGAGGGTGTGCGGATCGTCGTCGACAGCGGCCTGGCGCGCGTCCCGCGGTTCGAGCCGGGCGTCGGCATCACGCGGCTGGTGACGGTGCGGGCTTCCCGTGCGTCGGCGGACCAGCGCCGGGGGCGTGCGGGGCGGACGGAGCCCGGCGTGTGCTATCGGCTGTGGGACGAGCCGGCGACCGCCAGCCTTCCGGCTCATGCCGAGCCGGAAATCCGCAACGCCGATCTTTCCGGGCTGCTGCTTGACTGCGCCGCGTGGGGCGTCACCGATCCCCGGCAGCTTCGATGGCTCGATCCGCCGGCCGAAGCGCCGCTTGCCGCCGCCCGAGAGGAGCTGCTGGCGCTTGATGCGCTCGACACTAATGGGCGGCTCACGGAAGTCGGCAGCAGGTTGCGGACGTTGGCGCTGCCGCCTCGCTTGGCGCGCATGGTCATCACCGCCGCTGAATCCGGTTCGGCAGGCACGGCGGCCGACATCGCCGCCATCCTGGTGGAACGGGGCCTCGGCGGGAACGATACGGATCTCGAGCACCGCCTTGCCGCCTTTCGCCGGGATCGCTCCCGGCGAGCAGAGGACATGCGCAAACTCGCGAGCGGCTGGGCGCGTGCGGCTGCGAAAGGCGCTCCCTCGATCGGCCGGGGCAGCCTCTCCGTTCCAGCGCTGCTCGCACTCGCTTATCCTGATCGTATCGCCAAGGCGCGCGGCGCGCCGGGGCAGTTTCTACTGGCCAACGGCCGCGGGGCGGCGCTCGACCCAGCGGATCCACTCGCCCGCTCACCCTATCTCATCGTCGCCGAGCTGCAGGGCGCGGCGGCATCCACCCGCATCCTGCTTGCGGCGGCCGTCGACGAGTCGGAGATCCTGAGCATCGGCGGCCATCGGATCACCGAAACCGATGAGATCACCTTCGATCGACAAGTGGCTGCTCTCCGCGCCCGCCGCGTGCGGCGTCTCGGCGCGCTCACGCTCGCCAGCGAGCCAAGGCCGGTGTCGCCCGACGACGCCGCGGAGAAACTCGCCGAAGGAATCGCCAGCCTCGGGATCGACAAGCTGCCCTGGAGCAAATCGCAACAGCAGTTGCGGGCTCGGGCCGCGTTCCTGCGCCAAGTCGATGCCGAGACTTGGCCCGACCTCTCCGATGCGGCCCTTGCCGCATCAGCGAGCGAGTGGCTCGCTCCGTTCATCACGGGAAAGTCCCGTCTCGATGAGATCACACCTGACGATCTGGCGGCCGCCATCGACGCGCTGGTGCCATGGGATTTGCGCCGGCGACTGGATGCCGAGGCGCCGACGCACTTCACAGCGCCCACGGGGCATAGCCATGTCATCCATTATGACGGCCCCGACGCGCCGTCCCTGCATATCCGTGTCCAGGAGCTGTTCGGTCTCGACCGCCAACCCGCCATCGCGGCCGGACGGCTGCCGCTGACGTTGCACCTGCTGTCGCCGGCGCACCGACCGATCCAGATCACGCGCGATCTGCCGGGGTTCTGGCGGGGCTCCTGGTCGGCCGTGAAGTCGGAGATGAAGGGTCGTTATCCGAAGCATCCCTGGCCTGACGATCCCGTTGCGGCAACGCCGACGACGCGCGCGAAACCTCGCTCCTCCTGACGCAGCTCTCCGACATTCAGCTTTCAGAATGTGTGCTTCACTCGGGTGTCGTCATTCTGTTAATCTCGGCTCATAACCCGAGGCCGATGAGCACTCGTGGATGGAGGAGGTGCCCTAAATGCAAGCTGCTTTTACAAGAGGCCTGCGTGTTGCCGCGGCCTTGGCATTCGCTGCTGTTGCGGTTTCGGTCCCCGCGTCTGCGCTCGACTCGCGCTACAAGGATGACGACGGCGACCTCGTGGCCGACATCCCAACCGACGCCAGTCAGCTCATCGACCCGCCGGCGCTGATTTTCGCCTACACGCCCGTCGAGGACCCCGCCGTCTACTCCAAGGTTTGGGAAGGCTTCCTCAAGCATATGGAGAAAGCGACGGGCAAGAGGGTGCAGTTCTTTCCCGTGCAGTCCAATGCGGCCCAGATCGAGGCCATGCGCGCCGGCCGCCTGCACGTGGCAGGCTTCAACACCGGGTCCAATCCGCTCGCCGTCGCCTGCGCCGGTTTCCGGCCGTTCGCCATGATGGCGAGTGCTGACAACTCGTACGGCTATGAGATGGAGATCATCACCTATCCGGGCTCGGGCATCGAGAAGGTCGAGGACATCAAAGGGAAGAAGATGGCCTTCACCGCCGAGACCTCCAACTCGGGCTACAAGGCGCCATCCGCGCTCCTCAAGAGCGAGTTCAACATGGAGGCGGGCAATGACTATGAGCCCGCGTTCTCGGGCAAGCACGACAACTCGATCCTGGGTGTCGCCAACAAGGATTACCCCGCGGCAGCGATCGCCAACTCCGTGCTGCGGCGGATGTACGACCGCAACGTCGTGAAGCCGGAGCAGATCAAGTCGATCTACAAGTCGCAAACCTTCCCGACCACGGGCTACGGCGTTGTCTACAACCTGAAGCCGGAGCTGCAGGAGAAGATCAAGCAGGCCTTCTTCACCTTCCCGTGGGAAGGCTCGGAGCTGCAAAAGGAGTTCTCGAAGTCCGGCGAGGCGAAGTTCGTCGAGATCACGCACAAGAAGGACTGGGACATCGTCCGCAAGATCGATGCCGCCATGGGCGTGCAGTACACGTGCAAGTGATCCGATAGCGTCAAGCACCAGGATAGAATGATGCTGCGCATCGAAGCGCTTGCGAAGCGATACAAGACTGGAGATGCCGCGCTTCGCGGCGTCTCTTTCACGGTACAATCCGGCGAGATCATCGGACTGATCGGACCCTCCGGCGCCGGAAAGTCGACGCTGATCCGCTGCGTCAACCGGCTGGTCGAGCCGACATCGGGCAAGGTCTATCTCGGCGACCTGGAGCTGACGACGCTCGGCAAGGGCGCACTGCGCCGCGCGCGCCGGCGCATCGGTATGATCTTCCAGGAGTATGCGCTGGTCGAACGGCTGACCGTGATGGAGAACGTGCTCTCCGGCCGGCTCGGCTATACCGGCTTCTGGTCCAGCTACTTCCGCCGCTTTCCCCAGGCCGACATCGAGCGCGCGTTCGCCGTGCTCGAGCGGGTGGGTCTCCTCGATCACGTCGACAAGCGCGCCGATGCCCTGTCGGGTGGGCAGCGCCAGCGGGTCGGCATCGCGCGGGCGCTCGTGCAGGAGCCTGAGCTGCTGCTCGTCGACGAGCCGACGGCAAGCCTCGACCCGAAGACCTCGCGCCAAGTCATGCGCCTCATCACGGAGCTTTGCGCGGAGCGGCGCCTCGCCGCCATCGTCAACATCCACGATGTGGCGCTGGCGCAGATGTTTCTGCCGCGCATCGTGGGCCTGCGTGCTGGCGAGGTCGTCTACGACGGTCCGGCCAGCGGCCTCTCGCCGGACGTGCTGACCCGCATCTACGGCGAGGAGGACTGGTCGAAAACGTCGGCGGCAGGAGACGACACGGACGAGCCGGTCCAGGGCGGTGATCATCATCATGCCCATGATCGCGATCTGAGTGCCGCGGTGCGCTGAGATGGATGCAACGACACTTCCGTCACCCGCCGTTCCGCGCACCTGGCGCCGGCCGCGGCTGTTCAAGACCGCGTGGGCGCGCTGGGGCGTCGCCCTCGGCGTGCTCGCCTACCTCGTCCTGGCCCTCGGCTCCGTCGATGTGAACTGGACGCGGGTCATCGAGGGCATCGGGCGGGCCGCTCGTCTGTTCGCGGGGTTCCTGACGCCCGACTTCACCACGCGGTGGAGCGATATCCAGGACGGCATGATCGAGAGCCTGACGATGACCGTCACCGCGACGGTCGCAGGCGTGCTGCTGTCGGTGCCGGTGGCGCTGGGGGCGGCGCGCAACATCGCGCCCTTGTGGCTCTACGGCATCTGTCGGGGCATCATCGCGCTGGCGCGCACGTTCCAGGAGATCATCGTCGCGATCTTCTTCGTTGCAATGTTCGGCTTCGGGCCGCTCGCGGGCTTTCTCACGCTGTCGTTGTCGACCGTCGGCTTCCTCGCCAAGCTGCTTGCCGATGACATCGAGGAGATCGATCCGGGGCAGGTGGAAGCGGTCCAGGCGAGCGGCGCCGGGATCTGGCAGGTGATCGACTACGCCGTGTCCAGCCAAGTGATGCCGCGGCTGATCGGCCTGTCACTCTACCGCGTCGATATCAATTTCCGAGAGTCGGCGGTGGTCGGGATCGTGGGGGCGGGCGGAATCGGCGCGACGCTCAACACGGCGCTCGATCGCTACGAGTTCGACAGCGCGGCCGCGGTCCTGATCCTGATCATCGCGATCGTCATGGTCTGTGAGTACTCCTCGAGCTTCATCCGGAAGTGGACCCAATAGCCATGCCGGTCGTCACGCAATCCGCCGGTCAGCCGGCAACCTGGCAGCTCAGGACACGGCCGCAGCAACTCTGGGTCTGGTTCGGCTGGCTCGCTCTCGTCGCTCTGACGGTGTTCTGCTGGCGCGTCATGACGGCCAATACAATCTGGGCCTTCGTCGAGGACGCGCCGCGGCAGGCGGCCGACATCTTCGGCCGCATGATCCCGCCGCGCTGGGAGTACGCCAACCGGCTCTGGCTACCGCTGTGGGTCACCCTCAACATCGCCACCCTGGGGACGGCGCTCGCCATTGTCCTCGGGACGCCGCTCGCCTTCCTGGCGGCCCGCAATACCACCCCGAGCACCCTGGTCGTGCGGCCGATCGCGCTGCTGATCATCGTCTCGTCGCGGTCCATCAACGCGCAGATCTGGGGCCTGCTGCTGGTGGCGATCCTCGGCCCGGGCGTGCTTGCCGGCATCATCGCCATCGCGCTGCGGTCGATCGGTTTCATCGGCAAGCTGCTCTATGAGGCGATCGAGGAGATCGCCGAACGCCAGGTCGAAGCCGTCCGCGCAACCGGCGCCAGTCCGGCACAGGTCATGGCCTACGGCATGGTGCCACAGCTGCTGCCGGCGTTCGCCACCATCTGCGTGTTCAGATGGGACATCAACATCCGCGAATCCACGGTCCTGGGCCTCGTCGGAGCGGGCGGGCTGGGCCTTGCGCTGGAGGCCTCGCTCAACGTTCTGGCCTGGCCGCAGGTGACCGTGAT
>JAEZHL010000128.1 GCA_023416575.1 Pseudomonadota bacterium | reverse complement strand
CCGAACTGCTGCGCGAACCATCCGGTCAGTGCCTGCGACTGGTCGCGGCCCGTGAAGAACGCCAGCCGGCTCGGATCCTTCCGGCGCACGTCACCCAGCCAGCCAGTGGCGAGACCGAGGGCTTCTTCCCAGGTGATCTCGGCGAACTCGCCCGACCCGCGCGGTCCGACGCGCTTCAGCGGGGTCTTGAGCCGCGCCGGTGAGTAGTGCTGCATGATGCCGGCGGACCCCTTGCCGCACAGCACGCCCTTGTTCACCGGGTGATCGCGATTGCCTTCGATGTAGCGGACCTTGCCGTTTCGCAGGTACACTTTGATGCCGCAACGGCACGCGCACATGTAGCACGTCGTCGTCTTGCAGGTGTCGCCCACAGGCGTCGAAAGCGCGATACTGGGTTCCCTGGTCGGCATGAGCGAAATCTCTCCCCTGGATCCCGTATTCTTGGCTGCCGGGTGTCACCTGACGACACGATACGTTCCAATACGCGAGACTGCCACCACCAGGCGCAACGCTCAACAAGAATTCGTCAGTTTGAATATAGCTGCCATTCCGGCGCCGGGGAGCGGGTGCGCCCGAATCACGCTCGGCGGTGGGTGTGACACCCGCTGACGCGCCGGGGTCATTGTCCGGATGCGGGTCGCAGGGTCAGTGCGGGACGAGGCGCGTGGGGGTGCCGCGCGCCCGTGCTCGTGAGCTGAAAGGCGGTTTGCGCGGCGCTCAATCCTCGAGGGATCTCTCCGTCGATTCGGCGTAATCCAGCGGCAAGGCTGTGGTGTACTTGATCTGCTCCATGGCGAACGCAGACGAGACGTTCGTCAGCTCGATCTTCGAGATCAGCCGCTTGTAGAACCGGTCATAAGCCTCGATGTCGGGCACGACCACGCGCAGCAGGTAGTCGACCTGGCCGCTCATGCGATAGAACTCGACGACCTCGGGGAACTCGACGATCACCGCATGAAAACGCTCCAGCCATGCCAGCGAATGCTGGGTCGTGCTGATCGACACGAAGACCGTTACGCCGGCGCGCACCTTCTTCGCGTCGAGCAAGGCTGCGCGACCACGGATGACACCAGCTTCCTCGAGCTTCTGGATGCGTCGCCAGCACGGCGTCGTGGACAGTCCGACCGCCTTGCCGATCTCGGCGACGGGAAGCGTGCAGTCCTGCTGCAGGATGCGCAGGATCTTGAGGTCCATGGCGTCGAGCATGTGTGCCCCGGTGGTGAGAAACTGTTCTTCAGAGCGCGAACCGCGCAACACGTTTTCCTTTCCTAGCAGAGGGCCGCGCCAAGTTGGTATTTTTTTCCAAACAAGCCCGTGCGACGGGTTGTCCGGATGCGCGAACAGTCCCATAATCCTCCGCAATCAGCAGGTTCGATCCTGCACCAGCTAGACTCAAGGTCATCCGCCAATGGGAAACATCACTTACATCACCCCGAACTTCGCAGTGACGGATGCGCCCTCCCCGGAGGATTTCGCAGCGTTCGCGGAGCTCGGATTCAAGTCCGTGATCAGCAATCGTCCGGATCATGAGGAAGACGGCCAGATGACGGGACGCGAGGAAGCCGTGCTCGCGTGGCGCGCGGGGTTGCGGTTCCAGCACATCCCGGCCGCCAAGCACGACCTCTTCAGCGACCCCGTGGTCGAGCTCATGGCCGATGCGCTGAACACACTCGAGGGCCCCGTCATCGCCCACTGCAAGACCGGCCTGCGCTCGGCCATTCTCTGGGCCGCCGCCAGTGTCCGCAGCGATACGGTCGACTGCGTGCTCGCGGCGCTGGAGAAGGCCGGGTTCGATCTCGACTTCCTGCGCGACGACCTCGAAGCGCAGGCCGATCGCAAGCGTTGGCTCGGCTCCAGCCCGGCGCTGGACTGCCGGGAGGCCGACCTGCTCCCACCCGGGGGTGAAATGGCCGTGGCCTGAGAGCCGCCCGAGGGGGTGATTCCAGCGACAACGGGATGATGCGCGAGGATTGCGGGATGCGCCCGCGCATGGCATGTGGCCAGAGGGCTGATTCGGGAGGCGAGGCATGGGTGAGAAAGTTGCGGTCGTGACCGCGGGCGGCAGCGGCATGGGCGCAGCGGCCGCGCGGAAGCTGGCTCAAGAGGGCTTCCGGGTGGCGGTCCTCTCGTCCTCCGGCAAGGGCGAAGCTCTGGCGCAGGAGCTCGGCGGCATCGGCGTCACCGGGTCGAACCAGTCCAACGACGATCTCAAGCGCCTCGTCGACCTGACCTTGGATCGCTGGGGCCGCATTGACGTGCTGGTCAACAGCGCCGGCCATGGCCCCCGCGCGCCCGTTCTCGAGCTGACCGACGCGCAATGGCACACGGGCCTCGACGTCTACCTGATGAACGTTATCCGGTCGGCGCGCCTCATTGCTCCCGTCATGGCGAAGCAGAAGAACGGCGCGATCATCAACATCTCGACCGCGTGGGCCTTCGAGCCGAGCGCCATGTTTCCGACATCGGCCGTATTCCGGGCCGGGCTTGCCGCCTTCACCAAGCTGTTCGCGGACCAGTATGCTGCCGACAACGTCCGCATGAACAACGTCCTGCCCGGGTGGATCGACAGCCTGCCGGCGACCGAGGAGCGTCGCCAAAGTGTTCCGATGCGCAGATACGGGACGACGGAGGAGATCGCCGCGACGGTCGCGTTCCTGGCGTCGGAAGGAGCGGCCTACATCACCGGCCAGAACATCCGGGTCGATGGCGGGTTGATGCGGTCGATCAGCTAGGCGACCGCTTTCCGCCGGCCCTGACCGTCGAGGACCTGCCGCACCGAACTCCGGAGCACCGGCAGCAATTCCGCCTCGAACCAGGGGTGCTTCTTGACCCAGGCGTTGTTGCGCCAGGAGGGGTGAGGTAGCGGCAGGTATTGGCGCCGGCCGGAGGCGGCCATCACCGCCCGCCAGTCCCGAACCGTCTCCGTCAGCCCCCGCCTGCCAGTGGCGCCGAGATGCCAGCGCTGGGCATACTGGCCGACCAGGAGCACAAGCTCCAAGGCCGGCAATCTGGCGAACACCTCATCGCGCCATAGCCGCGCGCATTCCGGCCGTGGCGGCAGATCGCCCCCCTTGGCGTCCTGCCCCGGGAAGCAGAAGCCCATGGGCACGATCGCAATGCGGCTGGTGTCGTAGAACTCGTCGCTGGTCACGCCCATCCACGCCCGCAGCCGGTCCCCCGAGGGGTCCGTGAACGGCACGCCGGAGGCATGGACGCGCGTGCCCGGCGCCTGGCCGCAGATGGCGATTCGGGCTGTCGGGCTGACCCTGAGAACAGGGTGCGGCTCATGCGGCAGCGGCCGACGGTCGGTCGTGTCACGACAGTGGCGGCAGCTCCGGATGCGCTTCAGCAGCGCCTCCAGATCGCGTTCCGCCTGCCGTCGTTCAGACATCGACCTCGAGACCATCCTCTGCAACCAGCACACCCGCCGCGCGGGCTTCCTCGTGCCGCGCCAGCATCTGCGCATTCATGTGGGTGATGAGCACTCGGCTCGCACCGAGCCGGGGAAGGTTCTGTTCCAGCGTCTTCCAGTTCGTGTGATACGGCACCGATTTGTCGTAGCCGTAGCACTCGGCGATGAAGAGATCCGCCCCGGTGGCGCAGGGGATAAGGGCCTCGACCCACTCCGTATCGCCGGAATAGGACAGCGTGCGGCCACCCGACTCGAGCCGCAGCGCGCAGGACGGCGCCCCCGACGGATGGCGAACCTCATAGGCGGTGACGGTCGCCGGTCCGATCTGCATTGGTGGGCCGATGTGATACTCGGCGAACTTCAGCTCATAGCGCCGCGCGTTGCTGCTCGAGCCCGGAAACAGCACCTCGGACGCCGCCCACAGCCGCTTCTCGATGCCCGGCGGACCCGCGATGGTCAGCGGCTCCGTGCGGCGGCTCATGAAATTGGCATGCATCAAGAACCAAACCAGCCCGCTGAAATGATCGCCGTGGAGGTGCGTGATGTAGATCGTACCGATTGTATTGGGATCAATGCCCTGCCGGTTGAGACCGATCAGCGCTGTGGCGCCGCAGTCGATCAGGAACGCCCCCTCCCCGGTCGCGACGGGGAAGCAGGTTTGCAGGCGGCCACCGGATCCGAAGGCGTCGCCGCTGCCGATCATTGTCAGTCTCATGATCTCTCCCCGACGCTCAGGCTGCAGCGCTGGGACGCGAGGAGACTTCCTCGTACCAGCGGGCAACGTGCCTGAGATCATCCGGGCGCTCGATCCGCGCCGGCTTCATGAACTGAACGGCCACGAGTGCCGTGATGTCGGCGATCGTATACTCATCGCCCGCGATATACCGGCGCCCGGCAAGCTCGGTGTCGAGCCAGCGAAGAACCTTCAGCGCGCGCGGCCGGTTCACCTCCGCCCACTCCCGGACCTGGGGCTTCTCGAGCTCCGCCATGGCCGGGTGCGAGTGCCGGAAGCAGTGGGCGACGGGTTGGAGCAGGCCGAGCTCCATGCGCCGCTGCCACATATCGACCATGACGCGGCCCATCGCGCCGCGGCCGAACAGGGCGGGCTCGGGTTGCAGCTCCTCGAAATAGCGGCAGATGGCGACGCTCTCGCTGATGGCCGTCCCGTCATCGAGGATCAGCACCGGCACCTGCTGGAAGGGGTTCTGCGCGGTGAACTCCGACGACCGATGCTCCAGCTTGCCGAGATCGAGTTGCTCGTAGGGAACCGTGATCCCCTTCTCCGCCAGGAAAATTCGCACCCGGCGGGGATTGGGTGCGCGGGCCTGATCGATGATTTTCACGGGCTTCTCCTCGGCACGGGTGATGGGCGTTTTCCTATCTCGACCAAAGTGCAGTCTTCCACGGCCCGGGACTTGCGCCAATCCCCCTCAGCGTGTGCCGGCGCGGTACGAAACTTCGACTTTCTGGGGTGAGGCTGGACCTCCACCTGACCTAACCTCCGTCGTCACGGCTTTACCACACCGGGTGCGATCGCAGCGGCAGCGGCCTTGAAGTAAACGCGGAATTAGGAAGTTCCAGGCTCACTTGAGGACGAGCCGAAGGAGACCCGACCCGCGCCGGCCAGGACGGAATCCTCAACCCAAGAGCGCAGAGCCCCTCACGGCGGACCCATGGCAATCGTGTCCAAGATCATGCCGGAACGCATCTTCCGCATCAGCGATGCCGGCCCGCTTTTCCGTCAGCTGCGCGAGCGGCTGGCGAACGAGAACGCGCGGCCTGAGCTCGCGTACGATCTGCTGGCCATGTTCGTGCGTAACGAGCTGTCGTCCCAGGCGACGATCCTGCTGCTCGCGGTCGCATTCGCGCTGGCGTCGATGTTCTGGGCGCCGTGGAGCGAGCCGATCGTCTGGTTGTTCGTGATCGTCTCCGTCAGGATTGTGCTGCTGGAATGCTGTTGCCGCTTCCTGTCTCTACCAGTGGCGGCGATCGACACCGCCGCCTGGCGCCGCCGCTTCATCATGGTCGAAGCGATCAATGGTGCCGCGTGGGCCGGCTTCGTGCTCGTCGGAGCCGGCGCGACCGAGGCGCTCCCGCACAACCATCAGGTGTTGTCGAACATCTTCGTGTTCGCGGCCCTGATCGTCGTGATGGCAATCCGCATGACGTCCGCCTCGACTGTCATGCCCATTCTCTACGTGGGCACAGTTCCGATGACGGTCGCTGTCGCGGCACGGTTCCTGCTGCTCGAGGACATGCTGTATCTCGCGCTCGCCCTGATGGCGGTCGGGGTCCACATCCATTTCGTCTTCCTGGCCAAGGGCCTGAGCCGCACCACGCTCGCCATGATCGAGCTGCGTGCGGAGAAGGACGACCTCATCGCCGAGCTGGAGGAGGCCACGGCCATGTCGGACGAAGCGCGCCGCCGCGCCGAGGCCGCCAATGCCGCCAAATCGCGATTCCTCGCCACCATGAGTCACGAGTTGCGCACGCCACTCAACGCCATCCTCGGCTTCTCGGAGGTGATGAAGGCCGAGATCATGGGACCGCTCTCCAACGACACATACAAGGAGTATGCCGAGAACATTCACCAGAGCGGCAGCCATCTTCTCAAGCTGATCAATGAGATCCTGGACCTGTCGCGTATCGAGGCGGGTCGCTACGAGCTCAACGAGGAAGCCGTGCGGCTGGTCGATATCGTCAACGAATGCCACCGCCTCCTGAAGCTGAGAGCCGAGGGCAAGGGGCAGCAGGTGATCGAGGTGCTCGACGATACCCTGCCCCAGGTCTGGGCCGACGAACGCGCCATCCGCCAGATCTGTCTGAACCTCCTGGCCAATGCCCTGAAGTTCACGCCGCGTGGCGGCCAGATCACCCTCACCGTCGGCATGACCGACGACGGCGGGCAGTTCATAAGTGTCCGCGACACCGGGCCAGGGATACCCAAGGAGGAGATCCCGAAGGTGATGCAGGCTTTCGGCCAGGGGTCGCTGGCGCTCAGGACGGCCGAGGGCGGCACCGGCCTCGGGCTGCCGATCGTGCAGAGCCTGATCGACTTGCACGACGGCTCGCTGGAGCTGCAGTCGACGCCGCGCAAAGGCACCGAGGCGGTGATCCGGCTGCCCCGCAAGCGAGTGCTGCAGGCAGGAGGCGAGCTCGATGTGCGGGGCCGCGGCCTGGTGCGCGCGGTGGAGCCGGCCCCGCTTCCCGCCCGGCCGCCGCGCCTAAAGCGGCCGCTCAGCACTCCAGGCATCGCCGCCGCCAGGCGGTAAGCAACGGCCGCGTCACCCGTGATCAGGCGAGATGCTTGATCAGACACGGAGACTCGGCGCTGCGCCGGAACTCACTGCCCGATCGGGCGTTGCGGCCAAGATTGTTGTGCCGCGCGGAGAACCGCGATGAAATTACCCAGCCCGATGCTCGCTTCTGC